>DASYCE010000027.1 GCA_036500345.1 Gemmatimonadales bacterium
CGAGTTCCATCCCATCGGCGGGGTGGCGGCGAGGGCGGGGGCGGGGGCGGCGATCGGGGCTGGTCGATGGACGACGGCCTTGTGGGGCGAGGCGGGCTGTGGCCCCGACGAGGAGGCTGAGAGCGCTCCAATCGCGGCGAACAAGGCAAGTGTCTTCATGATGTCATCCTGAGCAAAGCAGCCGCGAAGCGGTTGCGGAGTCGAAGGATCTCAATGGTCGTGCAATCGAATGTCCCTTCTCGCGATGAATTGTGCAAGGTGGTCCGCGCCGTTCAGGCGCGGACCACCTTCCAGTACACCGCATATCGCTCGTCGAACACGGAGTTGAACGGCACCAGCGCGATCTCATGCTCCTGGCCGGTGATCCGGAAATCGATCCCGCCGTGATGCTTCACGGCGGAAAGAATGTTGCCGTCCTTCGCCTTGATCGCCGCGACCGCGATCGGTTTCGTCTCCGGCGTGAGGTCGAAATCGGGAGTCATCCGCGGCGGCGTTGGCGGTGCGCGCAACGGTTCGTGCCCCAGCTTGCCGGCGAGGACGAGCGGTCCGTACATCACCGCCTGCACTGTCGGGTCATCGGGCATCGCTTCGACGCGCAGCGCCATCGGCAGCGTCACGTCGACGTGATCGCCGTTGTGCCAGAGGTTGTTGATGGTGACGTAATTCCCCGGCGGCGTCGCGACCTTGATCGCCTTGCCGTTGAGCTTGATCGTTGCACCGCCTGCGAGCCAGTACGGCATCCGAATCCGCAGCCCGAACCGCGTTGGCGTCGCGGCCTGCACGGTGAGGCGCGTCGCGCCTTTCTCCGGGAACGAGGTCTCCTGCCGCAGCTTGACGCCGCGGTTGTCCCAGTCGACTTCCGACGGGATGAAGAGATTCACCCAGATCCCGCTGTCGTCGTGGAAGTAGATGCTGTCGCCAAACTTCGAATGCGATTCGACGCCGGTGCCGTGACAGCACCAGAAACCGTGATCGGGAGTGCCGAACATCCGCCAGTACCCCGATTGCATCGGCGTGTAATAGATCTTCTCGCCGTCCGCGGGGTGCTGGGTGCCGAGCATCCCGTTGTAGAGGGCGCGCTCATAGTAGTCGGCGGCGTGGGCATCGCCAGTCCACTGAAAGATCTGCCGCGTCAGCTTGAGCATGTTGTAGGTGGGGCAGCTCTCTTCGGTATCTGGCGCAAGTTCGCCGGAGAGTTGTCCAACCGGATTCTTCCAGTTTTCGCCGCTGCTGGTGCCACCAGTGACGAAGCAGCGCTTCCCGGTAACTTCGGTCCAGAAGTACTGCGCGATGTCGTGCGATGTCGTGTCGCCGGTGATTTCGTAGCGCCGCGCGGCGCCGAGGATCTTGGGGATCGTGGTGTTGGCGTGCACCTTGGTGAGTTCGTCACGCCCTGCGGCGAGCGGTGTCAGCACCCGCGTGTGATCGAATCGCTTGCTCACCTCGATCCACGACATGTCGCCGGTGATCGCGGCGAGATTGTCGAGCGATTCGCCGATCCCGCCGAACTCGGTGCGGAGGATCGCCTGCATCTGGGTGTCGTCGATCGGCGCCACCCAGTCGCGAGTCCAGCCGCCGAGCCCCTTCGCCATCTCGAGTGCCTGCGCATTGCCGCTGAGCGTATACGAATCGAGGAGGCCGGCGAAGATCTTGTGCACCGTGTAGAACGGCGCCCAGACGCCGTGGCGTGCCTTGAGCCGGTCGAAGTACTCTTCCGGAAACGCGCTCAAATAGCCGTTCGCCTTCTGGCATCTGGCGAGTTCGGCGACGAGATGATCGCCGCGCGCCTTGACGTCGTTGTCGCCGAGTTGTGCTGCCATGAGCGCGCAGCCGGAGAGGTAGTGTCCGACGAAGTGCCCGCGCAGTTCGTTGTTCGGTGCTTCCCAGCCGTAGTACGGCTCGGCCGTCGTCGGCAGACCCGCGGTGGTCCGGAACGAGACGAGGAGGCGATCGGGATCGAGCCCCATCATGTAGCGCCGGTTGATCATCACGTCGTCGAGGATCGGACTCGGGAGCAATCGGACACGGTGCAGATCGAACGGGGTGGCGACTGCGCCGGCGGGGGCGGATCCAGCGACGCCGCGCCGGGCAAGTGCCGCTCGCATGGCGCGCGGGAGGACTGGGATTGCGGCGAGCGCGGCCCCGGTGGTGAGAACGAACTCGCGGCGGGTGGGATTCGAGCTCATAGCTGCCTCGTCTGAACGAATGCCTTCATCACAATTTAGATCCCCGCCCGCTCTTTCGCCTTGGCGCAGATCGCCGCCATCACGTCGCGGTACTTGTCGAACGTGTCGTCGACCACCTGGAGCGTCGGAATCGCGCCGGGCGAGAGCGACAGCGTCTGCGGATTGAATCGCCCGAATCCCGATTCGTGCACGCCGCTGCTGCCGCGTCCCGGTGCCGGTGAACTGAGATGCTGGAAGTATCTCGCGTAGGTATCCATCCGCCCGAGTCCGACCTGGTACATCGGGATGAACTCGACGAGCGCGTCATACGCCATCTCGCCGACGCACGGCACCTGTGGATGTTTCGCGCGGAGATCCATCACCAGGCGACGGGTCCCTTCGTGCATGTCGCCGGTGGTGTTGTTGGTGTAGCCGCCAACGATGTCGAGAAAATACGCGTCGACGCCGTAGGTGCTGATCATCGCGTCAATCCGCGACGTGAGCCAGTTGCGCCACGAATCGACACCGGGATTCATGTAGGCGAGCCACCCCTCCTGGTGCCGGTCGTTGTCCCAGTCGACCCAGTTGAGGTTCATCACGTCGCCGTCGATCTTCGCCGTCGCGCCGTTGGCGATCTGGCGGAAGACCGGTTGATGGCGGTTCGCCGAGTTGGTGCCGAACATCGGCATCATCCTGAAGCCGAGCTGATGTGCGCCGTTGATGAGCGCGCGGAAGCCGGCGTCGCCGCCCATCCGGTCGGAGACGCGGTAGTTGGGGTAATCCCAGTAGTAGCGGCCGTCCCACGCGGAGAGAAAGACGAGAACGCGGTCGGCGGGGATCTGTGCGGCAATCCACTTGAGGATTTCGAGCTGACGCGCATACGAGTTGAAGATGTAGCCGGTGTAGTGCTGTCCGTGCAGCGTGGTGACCATGGCGAGGTTGCGCATCCACTGCGGCACATCGCTGCGCTTCTCCCACGACATGAGATTGTGGGCGCGCTCCAGTTGCGCGAAATGCGCGTCGACCGCGGCATCGGGAGTCGCGGTGCGCATGATCGTCCACGGCGGGACGTCGTAGCGGTTGCGCGGCGTCCACCCGTCGGCTTCCGAGATCGCCTCGACGCGGAACCCTTCGTCGCCTGGCTGGAAGAAGAAGCGCTTGGTGCCGACACGGGGATCGCGCGACGAGATCGACACGAACGACGTGTCGCTGGCGCGGACGATCGCGAGCGGCGTCCCCATTCCGCCGGAGGCGTTGAGGTCACCGCCGCTGAACGGATAGCCGACGAGTGATTCGTTGTCGGTCGCCATGCCGAACCGCGTTCCGCCGCCGAAGGTCACCGCGCCGCGCGGGATGCCGCGAATGATCGCCGAGACGGTCTTCACCGGTCGATCCATCTCGGCCGTTGCCGTCCAGGTGATCGAACCGCCGTCCTTGCGGAATTCCGCCGAGAACTTCCCGGGAATCTTTTCCTGACCACCGGCCCAGGTGAAGCCGGTGCAGGTGATCCGCATCGCGTCGGCGGTGACGTCGGCGGTCATCTTCGACTGGTCGAGACTGTAGGCGTTTTCTGGCGTGAAGACGATGAAGCCGAAGCGGAACCCGTCGAACGCGACCGAGGGTTCGGGGAAGTCGAACGAGAACTTGTTGTAGCCACGCCCGCGCGGCGGGACGTACACCTCGCTCGTCGACGTGAGCGGCAGGATCTCGGCGCGCCGCGCGCCGATCAGCGGCGCATCTCTGGCGGCATCGACGATCGAACTGGTTGCGCCGGGAAAGAGCGAGGCGGCACCGGCGGCCCCCATCAGCTTGATGAGATCGCGGCGCGGGAGAGGATCGGGCATGGTGAGATGGACTCCGTCGGCATCAAAGCCACCGGTCTGGTGTGCAGGATCGAACCAGCTGACATGCGTGTGGCCCGAAAAGATAACGCGAAAGTGGGCGCTGGCCGCAGTTGTCGGTGCTCAGATCGACGGCGGCAATCCGTCCGGCGCGGTCCACTGATAGCTCACATCGTGGTTCGCCCCACGCCAATGCGTCGGCCAGATCGTCTCCTGCCAGTCGAGCGGCTCGGCCAGCGGTTGCCGCACTGCCGCGATCGCCAGCGCCGCCTTGAGGTCGCGCTTCGTCTCCGGCGTGAGGGCGTCCGGCGCGAGCGACACGAAGAGCGTGGTTCCGCTTCGCGCCAGGAGATCGAGCCACTGGCGGTTGAGTTGCCACGGGATCGACGTCGTGACACCGACGCAATCGGGATCGGCGACATAGAACGCGCCGTGCTGCGCGCCACGAAACGCCAGTGCGTTGACACCCATCTCGGGGACACGCTGCCACTCGGCGCCACTGGTATCGTCACCGATGCGGCAGATCTCGAAGAGGCCCGCTGAAAGATGACTCACCGTATTGCAGCCGATCACGAGTGAGTCGCCCGCCGCCGCGCGGATCACCCGATAGAAATCGCCGATCACTTCCGCGGTGGTGCGTGATGTCCCCGACGCGAAGCGCCATCCATCAGTGGTGAGCGCGGTTCCCATCGTCCGGCCCCAGCGCCCCATGATGTCGTATGTCGAGTAGTCATGCTTGATCAGCTGGTAGCCCCACTCGCGAAGCCGCGCGATGTCGGCGTGGATCTTCTCCTGCACTCCGGCGACGGTCGGATCGAAAGTCGCGCGCGATCGGCTCAATCGCCACGAGTCAGGCGCGTCGGCGGTGGCGAGAAGCGGCCGCGTCCAGATCCCGGGACGCGCGCCACCGGTCACGATCTTCGCCGCGAGCGCCGCCATGTCGGGAAACTTTTCGTTGCCGCGATCCCAGAGACCGCGCGCACCCGTGCCACCGCCGCCCCGTTCGGGCTGCCAGCCGTCGTCGATCACCGCGAACGGCCGATTGTTTCCGGTGGGCGAGAGGTCGACAAGATGCGCCACGTCGGCGAGCACCGTCGCGTCGCTGTTGTGACCATAGGCGTAGTACCAGTCGTTGTGGCCGTACACCGGTTGCGCCGGCAGTCTCGGCGCCGGCGACATCAGGTGGCACAGCGACCGGATCGCATTGAACGTCGATTCGCCCGATGTTCCCTTGCGCGACACGATGTCGCACACGGCGAGTTCGCGGTCGCCAAGCTGCAGCGCACTACCACCACTTCGCACATCGGCGCAGCAGGTGATTCCGGCGGGGTCGATCTGCCACCAGCAGAGCGCCGCCGCTCCGGTGCGAACGCCGTAACCGTGCGTCGCTCGACCGTCCCATGTCGCGGCATACCACGGCATGGTGCGATCGGGCGCCATCCCGCGCCATTCGAGGTCGCCGTACGCGCGTTCCCAGGCATCGCCCAGGAGGAGGCGAACGCGCTGGAGATCGGCGCGCCAGCGAATTCGGATCCGGCGCATCTCAGCGGTGGGAGCCGCGAGGGTGATTCGTGTGGTGCCTGGCGCGGAGGTGCAGGTGACGATGACGCGCCCGCCGTCCCAGCGGCCGTTCGCGCCCGCCGCAAGGGTCACATATCCCGATGCGGTCTGTACTTCGATACTGTCGGGAGACCGGCTGAGATCGACGAAAGTGCCAGCTGCGGTCGGCACCTGCGCCATCGTTTTGCTCAGCGACGGGCCAACCGCGGCGACCGGGAGTGCCGCGCCGATGTGCTGAACAAACTCGCGACGAGTGGTCACGCCGCCTGCAGCCCCGCCATCATCCGGAGCACCTGATCCTGGTTGGCATCGTCGCGCGGCAGATCACCGACAACGCGGCCGCCGCGAAGGACGAGAATCCGCCGGGAGAGATTGAGTAGTTCGGGAAGCTCGCTGGAGATGAGCAGCACCGCCGCTCCGGAGGCGGCCATCCTGTCGATCCACGCATGCAGCTCCGCCTTCGCGCCGACGTCGACGCCGCGCGTCGGCTCGTCGAGGATGAGGATGTCGCTGCGCGCCGCCAGCCACTTGGCGAGGACGACCTTCTGCTGATTGCCGCCGGACAGTGCGCTCACCGGCTGTTCGAGTGCTCCCTCCCGGACCCGCACGCGTTCTGATTCTTCCCGCGCGAGTTCGGCTTCGGCACGTCGCCGGACGAGGGTAAAGCGGGCAAGGCGTTCCAGGATCGGCAGCGTCGCATTCTCGCGGCCGAGCATGCCGAGGACGAGCCCCTGTCGCTTGCGATCCTCCGGCACGAGCCCGATCCCGTGGGCCATCGCGTGCCGTGGACTGCGAATGCTGACACGATTGCCGCGGACGAAGACGTCGCCGCTCGCACGCCGGTCGAGACCAAAGATCGCCTGCGCCACCTCCGAGCGGCCAGCACCCACCAGGCCGGCAAGTCCGAGGACTTCACCGGCGCGCAGCGTGAAGGAGACATCGCTGAAGCGCCCCGGCGAGGAGAGATGTTCGGCGCGGAGGACCTCGTCACCGAGCGGGACATTCGCGTGCGCCGGGAAATACTGTTCGAGCCGCCGCCCGATCATCCGATGGACGAGCTCACCTTCGTCGATCGACGCAACCGAATCGGTCCCGACGTGCTTGCCGTCGCGCAGCACGGTGACATGATCGCAGAGCCGGAAGATCTCCGGCATCCGGTGCGACACGAAGAGGACCGTGACGCCGCTCGCCGTCAACCGTCCGATCAGGTCGTACAACCGCTCGGCGTCGTCCTGGCCGAGGGAACTCGTTGGTTCATCGAAGACGATCACTCGTGCGCCGCTGCCGACCGCGGCTGCGATCTGCACCAGCTGCTGCTCCGCGATGCTGAGCGTGGCCAGTTGTCGCGTGGGGTCAATGTTCGCGCCGATCGCGGCGAGGAGTTCGCGGGCGCGGGATCGGAGGGTCGGTCGATCGACGAATCCGCGTCGGGAGGGAAGTGCGCCGAGCGAGAGATTCTCCGCCACGGTGAGATTGTCGCAGAAGGCGAGCTCCTGGTGCACCATCGCGACGCCGTGATCCAGTGCATCGCGCGGCGAACCAAAGTGCACCGGCTCGCCATGGAGGAGGATTTCGCCGCCGTCGTGCGACTGGATCCCGGCGAGGATCCGCCCGAGCGTGCTCTTGCCGGCGCCATTTTCGCCGCAGACCGCGTGGCACGAACCGGCGGCGACTTCGAACGACACATCCTCCAGCGCGGTGACGCCGGGGAACCGCTTGGTGACGCTACGAAAGGCGACGGCGGGGATGGTCAGTTGGGCAACGCCAGGTACTTCGGGTCGACGTCGGTGAAGCCCCACGCCTTGAGCTGCCGTGCCCAGGTGCCGAGGTTCTCCTTCGAGACGCGAACCAGATCCATCTGCACGTGCGCCGGCACGTCCTTCTTGAGATAGACGTGATCAAAGATCGTCTTCACCGACACATAGCCCCAGAGGAACGTCGGTTGGGCGAGAAGGACGGGAGCGAGTCCCTTGTCGACATACGCCAGTTCGGCCGGCAGCGCGTCGACCGACACGATCTTCACCTTCGACGGATCGAGGTCGGTGAGGAGTGCGCTGGTGAAGAGCGGCCATCCGCCGATCATCGCCCATCCCTGGATCTCGCGATAGGCATTCTGGGCGCGGAGCACCTCGCCGGCGGCGTCCTGCGGTGTTTCGAGATGGTAAAAGGTGTTGAGGATGGTGATGCCGGGATACTTCTTCGCCTCATCCTTCACCCCCTGCACGCGCATCTGCAGATTCGGCGCGTTTTGGTTGCCAGCGAGAATGGCGATCTTTCCCTTGCCATCCATCTGCTTCGCGAGTTCGTCCATCACCTGCGCGCCCATCGCGTGATCGTCGCCACCATAGAACGAGAACCGCTTTGACTGCGGCGCATCGCTGTCGAACATCATCACCGGGACGCCGCGCGCGACGGCGTCGTCAATTGCGCCGGTGACCTTTCCCGCGTCACTCGCGGAGACGAGGATCGCGTTGTCCCCCTCGTTGACTGCTTGCGCGATGCGCTGCGCCTGCACGGTGCCGTCTTCGTTGGGCGGCGTAAGCCAGTCGATCACGACGTGCACGCCGGAGGTAGCGGAAAGTTCCTTCGCCGCCGAATCGGCACCGGCGCGCCCCGAGATGAAGACGGGGTTGGTCGAGCTCTTGGCGACCATCGCGATGCGAAAGGTCTTCCCGCCGCCCGCCGTCGACTTGCCGCACGCGGCAATGCCAAGGAGTGCGCTAGCGACAATCATCTGACGGATCGTCATGCGTTCCCTCGTGTCTCGTGAAAGATGTGGTGCGCTACGTCGAGCCGCGCGCCAGGCGGCGCGCGAGGAGTCTGGACCCGCTCTGGTCGAGGACGACGGCGAGGATCATCGTCGTACCGATGATGATCCACTCATAGTTCTGGTCGAGGTGCAACGTCCGGATCGCCTGGCGGATCAGCACGATGAGGAGTGCGCCGAGCATCGCGCCGGTGGCGCTCCCCTTGCCGCCGATGAGCGACGCGCCGCCGACCACGGCTGCCGCAATCACGTACAGTTCGTACCCTGTACCATCAGACGACGTCGCCGACCCGTAGAATGCTGCGCCGATGAACGCCGCGATCCCGGCGGTGATCCCCGACCAGAGAAAGACGCCGACGTTGATCCGCTTCACGTTGAGGCCCGAGAAGCGGCTCGCCTCGGCGTTCCCGCCCACCGCAAAGACATGCCGCCCCATGACGGTGCGGACCAGATAGATATTGCCGAGGATTGTCACCGCGATCATGCAGAGCAATGGCACCGGCGACAGCGATTCACCGAGTCCGAGCGACGCCTTCGCGACCGATGTCAGTGAGTCGGGGACCAGAATGCTCTCGGCGTGGCTGATGACGAACGCGACGCCGCGGAGGATCCACATCGTACCGAGCGTGATGATGAAGGAATGGACATTGAGTCCGACCACCATGATCCCGTTGGCGAGCCCGCAGAGGAATGAGACGACGAGGCAGGTGGCCAGGCCGACGGCGACAGTGAGGAGTCCGCTCATCGGACCGAGAGCGTGCAGCACCATCGCCATCACCACGCCGGCGAGCGCGTAGACGGCGCCGACGGAGAGATCGATCCCGCCCGAAATGATCACCAGCGTGGCGCCGACGCCCATGATCGCGAAAGTGCTCGCGTCGGTGGCCATCTGGATCAGGGTGTGCGCATTGAGAAAGTTGTTGACCGACGACCCGGTCATCGGGTCAACGTGCGAACCGGCAACCAGTGTGAGGACTGTGCCGAGGGCGAAGAGAACGATCACCAGCCCGGCAGATGGAGAACGCAGGAACGTTCGATACACGACGAGTGGACTCGGAGGTGTAAGCGCTTGCAAGACTAGGCCTTGGGAGGTAGTCTGTCAAATGGAGGGAGTCCATGCCACTGCCGCTCTACCAGCCGCAGGTCACGTCGCGACCTGTGCCCGCACCACGCAAGATCACCTTCGGTCTCATCGTCGGTAACCGCGGCTTCTTCCCGCAACATCTCGCGCTGGACGGCAGGAAGGAGATCGTTGCTGCGCTCGAAGCGGAGGGATTTGCCGTCATCGTGATCGATGCCGGCGACGCGCGCCACGGAGCGATCGAGTCGCGTGACGAGGCGAAGGCGTGCGCGGCGCTCTTTCGCGACCATCGCGACGCGATCGACGGCATCATCGTCACCCTCCCCAACTTCGGGGACGAACGAGCGGTCGCCGAGACATTGCGCCTCGCCGACCTTCGCGTGCCGGTGCTGATCCACGCAATGGCCGATGCTCCCGACCGGATGACGATTCGCGACCGGCGCGATTCGTTCTGCGGCAAGATCTCGGTCTGCAATGTGCTTTCGCAGTACCGGATCCCCTATTCGTTGACGACACGGCACACCGATCGGCCGGGAACGGCGACGTTCCGCGCAGATGTGCAGAAGTTCGCGGCGGTCTGCCGCGTGGTGAAGGGGCTGCGCACCGCGCGGATCGGCGCCATCGGCGCGCGGCCCGCGGCGTTCAAGACGGTGCGCTACAGCGAGAAGATCCTCGAGGCGAGCGGGATCGCCGTCGAGCCGATCGACCTGTCGGAGATTCTGGGCCGCACGGACCGGATGGCCGACGATGCGCCGGCGGCGACGCGCAAGCTTGCGATGATTCGCGAGTATGTCCCCACCGACGGCATTCCGGAGCCCGCGCTCGTCAAGATGGCGAAACTCGGCGCCGTGATCGACGGTTGGATGCGCGAGGCGGATGTGACCGTGAGCGCCGTGCAATGCTGGACGTCGCTGGAGGAGTTCTTCGGCGTGGTGCCGTGTACGCTGATGAGCATGATGAGCAACGACCTCTTCCCGAGTGCCTGCGAGGTCGATGTCTGCGGAACGCTGAGCATGTATGCGCTGTCTCTCGCGTCGGAATCGCCGAGTGCTCTGCTCGACTGGAACAACAACTACGGCGACGATCCCGACAAGGCGGTCTGTTTTCATTGCAGCAACCTGCCGAAGCACTTCTTCGATGACGTGAAGATGGACTACCAGGAAATCATCGCCGGCACGGTGGGGAAGGAGAACACCTGGGGGACGTGCGTCGGCCATGTGCGCGCGAGCCCGATGTCGTTCGCCCGGTTCTCGACCGATGACCTGACCGGGAAGATCCGGGGGTACGTCGGCGAGGGGCGCTTTACCGATGATCCGCTCGATACCTTCGGCGGCGCCGGCGTGGTGGAGATTCCACATTTGCAGGAATTGCTGCGCTACATCTGCACCAATGGATTCGAGCATCACGTCGCGGCGAATCTCTCGACCGTCGCCGATGCGCTGCATGAAGCTGCGACGACGTACATGCAATGGGACGTGGTACGGCATCGATGACTGTCGTCGCAGGCGTCGATTTCGGCACCCAGAGCGTACGCGTCTCGATCGTGGATCACCTCGAAGGTGTGGTCGGGTTCGGCGTGGCCGAATATCCGATCAATCGCGACCGTTCCGACCCTGATTTTGCAACGCAATCGCACCAGGCGCACATGGGAGCCCTGGTGGATGCGATGCGAGTTGCGCTCGCCGACGCGAAAATCGACGGCTCGGCGATCCAGGCGCTGGCGCTCGATACCACCGGATCGACCGTTGTCATCGTGGGGAAGAATCTCGAGCCGCTCGACGACTACTACCTCTGGTGCGATCATCGTGCGGCGGCTGAAGCGGCGCGGATCACCGAGATCGCGCACGACCTCGACCTTCCCGCCATCCGCGCCTGCGGCGGCGTCTACTCATCGGAGTGGGGCTTCGCCAAACTCCTCCACTGGCTGCGGCATCATCCCGATTCGCGCGGCGACGTGGTCACCGCGCTCGAGCACTGCGACATGGTCGCCGCGGTCCTGTGCGGGGTCACCGACGTAGATGCGCTGCCACGATCGGTCTGTGCCATGGGCCACAAGTGGCTCTGGAGCGAAGCCGATGGCGGCCTCCCGCCGGAATCGTTTCTCAATGCGGTCGATCCGTTGCTGGCCGGAATGCGCGGCAAGCTTGGCGGCCGATACGAACGGTCGGATCGGATCGCCGGCAAGCTCACGCCGCACTGGGCGAAGACCCTTGGGCTCCGGCCGGGGATTCCCATTCCGGTCGGCGCGTTCGACGCGCACTGGGACGCGATCGGCGCCGGGATCGCGGTCGGCGACGTCGTCAACGTCCTCGGCACCGCGACGTGCACCATGGCGATCGCCGAATCGACCGGCGAGATCCCGGGATTGTGCGGCATCGTTCCCGGCTCGATCCATCCCGACTACGTCGGCATCGAGGCGGGGCTTTCTGCCACCGGCTACCTGTTCGAATCAATTGCCCGGCGCTCGAACACGACCGTCGCCGCGCTCGGTCCCGAGGTCGAACGGTACCGCGCCGGCGAGACCGGGCTCTTGCGGCTCACGTGGGACAACGGTGATCGGACCGTCCTGGTGAACCCCGCGCTCGGCGGCGTCACGCTCGGCTGGAATCTCAATCACACCGCCGCGGACGAGCTCTTCGCTGCGATCGAAGGGACGGCGTTCCATACCCGCGTGATCCTCGAGCGGATGAGCGAGCATGGCGTGCCGATTCACCGGATGATTCACGGCGGCGGGATTCCGCAGAAGAACGACGCGCTGAATCGCATCTATGCCAGCGTGATGAACAAGCCTGTGCTGGTGCCGGAGCGACCGATCACGTCGCTTGGGTCCGCGATGTTTGCGTGCGTCGCCGCCGGACTGCATCCGACGATCGAGGCGGCGCAGCGCGCGCTCTGCCCGCCGTACCGCGTCGTGCTCCCCGATGCGGCCGCCGTGGAGACGTACGACCGGCTCTTCGCGCACTGGCGCTCGCTATACTATTCGTTGGGACAGCAGGGCTCGGAGCCGGTGGCGGTTGGAACGATCCTTCCCGACCTCCGGGAGATTGCCCGGAACGCGAGAGCCCGGGCGTAAGGGGCGCTCAGCTCCCTCCCCCGACGTCGGGCTCCGGCGGCGGCAACATCCGCTGCGGATTCGCCAGTATCGTGGCAGCGGGCGCCGCTGCCGCCGCGAGGAGATCATCGACTCTTCGCGTCACCGTCGCGATCCGCCATACGTAGCCACTTCCCGAATTATATGCCGCGCCGGAATACCAGAAAGTGACCGTGTTCGCCGCCGGATCGAGAAGGAAGGTCGAACGGTAGATGATGTCGGCGAGCGCATCGATCACGCCGCGCCGCGCGATCGGCGACGGAAAGGTCTGCCAGTGCGTCCCGTCGTGACTCACCGCCATGTACAGTGCGTCGGTCGTGCACGTGCCGCCATGCGCATACGTGTTGTAAACTGCCCAGTATTCACCGCGCCCCGGCAGCCACTGCACATCGATGTGCCAGATATTGACCCCGGGCTGCGCGAGGCCGGCAGCTGTCGGTGCGTTCCAGTGCACGCCATCGCTGGACGTCCGGAGTTCGACCGTTGTCGCGGTCGCATCGCATCCGGCTGGCCCCGAATTGACCGACCACATCGCCCACGCGCCGAGTGGTGAACCACGCACTACGGCAGGAGAGACGATCTGGTGGCTCGGTGCCGAGGCAACGACCGTTGGCGCACTCCAATGCACGCCATCGGCGCTGCGGACCAGCCGCACCCGGTTTGCCCCATCGGCGACTTCGCGATAGTAGAGCCAGAGTTCGTTCGTCGCCGGGTTGAAGACGATGTCGGGGTCGGAGAGGTAGGCGCCGTTCGCGGGATGATCGATCGGATTCATCAGGCCGAGCGGGACCGTCCAGCCGATCGCGTCGGCGCTCTGGAAGAGGGACGGGTTTTCGAAGTTGGCATTTCCGCCGGGGTACGGCGTCGCCGCAAGCCAGTATCCACCGGTGAATCCGGGCGCGACGACCACGTCGGGGTGCACAGCCTGACCCGAGCCTTCGTAGGTCGAGAGTGGTACCAGCGACACCAGGTCGAGCGGGTGCACCGGATCGCAGGGGCCGGCGCAGGCGAGCGCGGTCGATCGAAGCCCGGTCTTCGCCGCAACGCGCGCTTCGATCTGCTGCCGGCCGGGGTCGGGACCGAGTTTCCAGGTGGTGCCGACGATGCCATCGGCGCCTGTGGTCGCATCGGACGTCGTCACGTTGCCGCCGCCGGTCACGACGTCGATTGCGACCTCGATGCCACCGACCGGTGCGCCCGCAGCGTCGACGACTTCGAACCGCACGGCGTCGCTCAGCGTGCTGCTGGGCGGCCCCTGCTGCGCATCGCCCGCGATAACGAGAATCCCGCTCGCATCGTCGACAGGAGAATGAATGGTGACTGGGTTGTCGGAACAGGCAGTTGTTGCCGTGATGCAGAGGGCGAGGGCGATGAGACAGCGGTGCATATTGTACTAGACCCGCAGATCGTGTCGCGGGTCACAGCAGGTCCTCGTACGTCACCGCTGTCCGTAATACGCGTCCTTCCCGTGCTTCCGGAAAAAGTGCCGGTCGCGGAGCGCCGTCGAGATCCCGGCCGCCTCGGCGTTGATCATCATCGTGTGATACGCCATCGCGGCGACCTCTTCGAGCACCTGGGCGGTGTGCACCGCCGCTCCCACGGATTTGCCCCAGCAGAACGGTGCGTGACCGGCAACAAGGACAGCCGGCATTGTCGCTGCATCAAGGGTCTCGAACCGTTCGATGATCGCCGTTCCGGTGTTCGCCTCGTATTCGCCGTCAATCGAATGCGGCTCCATCGGCGCTGTCACCGGCACGGGACCGTGGAAATAGTCGGCATGCGTGGTGCCGAGACACGGGATCTCGCGCTCGGCCTGGGCCCAGGCGGTGGCAAAGTGCGAGTGCGTATGAACGATGCCGCCAATGCCTGGGAACGCGCGGTACAATGCGACATGCGTCGCGAGATCGGACGAGGGACGGAGCGAACCCTCCGCAACGCGACCGTCGAGGTCGGTGACGACCATCGAGCTGGGCGTGAGCTCGTCATATGGCACGCCGCTCGGTTTGATCACGATCGCGCCGGCGGCGCGGTCGATCGCGCTGGCATTGCCGAAGGTGAACCGCGCCAGCCCGCTGGTCGCCAGCGCGAGATTGGCGCGGAGAACCTCATCCCGGAGGGTGTCAACCGTCACGTCACTGCTCCACGCCGAAGGCGAAGATGGTTCGCGACGCAAACTCCTGCGCGGGGCGCAGGATCGTCGACGGAAAGTTGGCGTGATTGGGCGAGTCAGGGAAATGCTGGGTCTCGAGCGCGAACCCGCTCCGACGGGCGTAGACAACGCCGCCCTTACCGGTGATCGACCCGTCGAGGAAGTTGCCGGTGTAGAACTGCACACCGGGTTGGGTACTCGACACCGTGAGGACCCGCCGGGTCGCCGGATCGACGACCTTTGCGACCAGCGTGAGGGTGGTGTCGCTGGTGCGATTGATCACGAAGTTGTGGTCGTAACCGTGCCCGTTCCTGATCTGCGGATCGGCACTGTCGATTCGTGCGCCGATCGCGGTCGGCGTGCGGAAATCGAAGGGAGTCCCCGCTACGGACGCGAGCTCGCCGGTGGGGATCAGCGTCGAATCGACGGGCGTGTACCGATCAGCATTGAGCGTGAGGACTTCGCCGAGGATGTTGCCGTGCCCGGTGAGGTTGAAATACGAGTGGTTGGTGAGATTGAGCGGCGTCGCCTTGTCGGTGGCGGCGTGATAGTCGATGACCAGTTCGTTCGACTCGCGAAGAGTGTACGTCACCCGTGCCTGCAGCGTTCCGGGATATCCCTGATCTCCATCGGGAGAGGTATGGCTCAGGACGACACCCACTTCGCTGTCACGGGTGAATGGGGCCGCCGCCCAGACGACCTTGTCGAACCCGCGCAGGCCGCCGTGCAGCGCGTTGGGGCCGTTGTTGGTGTCGAGATGATACGTCTCACCGTCAAGCGTGAAGCGGCCGTGGGCGATGCGATTGCCGTAGCGGCCGACGAGCGCGCCGAAGTACGGTGAGCTGCGGAGATATCCCGCCAGCGAATCGTAACCGAGCACCACATCGCCGATCGCGCCGCTCCTGTCCGGCACATCGATCGACTGGATGATCCCGCCGTATGTCATGATCCGGACGGTCATGCCGCGACCGTTCGACAGCGTGTACAGCGTGACCGAATCGCCGCCGGGAAGCGTTCCGAACGGCGCGCTCGTGATGGTTGGACGTGTCATCGCATGATCGGCCGAAGGGGATACCGGATGGCTGCACGCGATGAGTGCCACCGCGGCAAGGGAGAGAGCGATCGTGCCTGCGGAATGTCTCACGGAGTGATGACCTCATCGAGCCCGAGATCGATATACTGACCGCCACGCGTCTGGCGCACGTGAACGGCG
The DNA here is from genome assembly GCA_036500345.1 of Gemmatimonadales bacterium. NCBI lineage: Bacteria > Pseudomonadati > Gemmatimonadota > Gemmatimonadia > Gemmatimonadales > Gemmatimonadales bacterium. Next base: position 15,868 of record DASYCE010000027.1, read on the forward strand.
AGGACGTTGTCGCCCTGATGCAGTTGCGCCCGGGCCGCTGCATCGAGCGGGAGGCGCACATATCCGGAGGTATATCCCGGGAGCCGCGCCACGAGCGCGCCGTTGACGTAGATGTCGGCGTCCTCGTCGTGATGCACGCGCCATTGCAGTTCGGCGCCGGGGACGGACGTCAGCGTGAAATGCCGTCGCATCCAGATATCGCCGGTATTCCAGGTCGTCCGCACGACGGCACCCGGGGTTCCGGTGGTGCCGAACCCGCCCGGGCCCTGCTTCCAGCCCCGATCATCGAATGTTGGGGCGAACCATGATGTATCTGGTGCCATCGCGGTATATCGCCATGGCTGTCCGGTTCGCTGTGACGTCTCCACCAACGGACGCGCGCGAGGCGGTGGCTGCCAGAGCGTCGTCGCGGCAGCTGCGGCTTCGGGCGGCAGCTTGATCACCGCGCGATCATACGTCATGAGGCCGTTCACTTCGATTTCGACGTCGGTCGTCTGCGTGTACACCGCGGCGGACAGCCCGTCGGCGATCAGCCAGCGGAGTTGGTCGAGCAGCCCGCGATATGCCTGGCCGAGATCGGCCTGCGACGTGAACGAGCGGTATCCCCAGTTGTTGCGATCGAGCCAGGTATGACCTTCCAGCGGCAGGCCGAGTCCGCCGAATTCTCCGAGCACCGCGGCGCGCGTCGGCTCCGTTGGCGGCATCCCGGGGCCGGGGTAGTCATGGAGATCGATCACGTCGCCGACCAGCCGGTCGGTCCAGCCGCTGGCGTCGTCGACGAGGCGTGTGGGGTCATATCCCTTGATCCACCCGACATAATGTTCGACGTCGTGCTCGCCCCATCCCTCGTTGAACGGCACCCACATCACGATCGACGGGTGATCGCGCAGCGACGCAACGACACGATGCAATTCCCGCTCGAACTCCGCTTTCCCGCCGTCGGTATTGTTGTCGCCGCTCGGCATGTCCTGCCACACCAGCATTCCCATGCTGTCAGCGTCGCGGTACCAGCGCTCCGGTTCGACCTTCACGTGCTTGCGGATCATGTTGAAGCCGAGCGACTTCATCGTGGCGATGTCGAAGCGGCGCGCGTCCTCGGTGGGCGCGGTGTAGAGGCCGTCGGGCCACCATCCCTGATCGAGCATCCCGTACTCGAAGAGCGGATGATTGTTGAGAAAGAGGCGCATCACACCGGCGCTGTCGCGGGCGACGGCGATCTTCCGCATCCCGAAGTAGCTCGTGACGGTATCGCCGCCGGCAACGGTCAGGCGGAGGTCGTAGAGGAACGGATCGGAGGGCGACCAGAGGTGTGCGGCCGGAACGTGAAGAACGAGCGGCGAGGCGACCGTTCCCGTCGTCGTGGCGATCGATTGACCCGCGGACAGCACCTGCGCGGTGATCCGCGCGGTGCCGTTCTCGCCGGCGAGCGCGGTGTGGATCGTCACGGTGCCCGCGTCGATGTCGGGTACGGCGATGAGCGAGTCGAGATACGTGGCGCGCACCGGTTCGAGCCAGACGGTCTGCCAGATCCCGGTGACGGCGGTGTACCAGATCGACTTGGGCGTGAGGACCTGCTTGCCGCGTGGCTGCGGGCCGTGATCGGTCGGATCCCACACGGCGACGGTCAATTCCTGATTGGCGCCGGCGCGAAGCGCACTGGTGATGTCGACGGTGAACGGATCATAGCCACCGCGATGCTCGATCACCTGCGTGCCGTTCACGTAGATCGTCGCGTCCCAGTCGACTGCGCCGAAATGCAGCAGCAGCGCGCCACCACGCGAAATCTCCGGCGCCGTGAACGTGTGATGGTACCAGAGTCGCTGTGAATCGGACACGCTCCGCTCGACGCCGCTCAATTGCGACTGCACCGGGAACGGCACGACGATCGATCCGTCCCACGCGACCGGATGGTCGACGTCGCGCGATGTGATCGCGTACTCCCAGCGTCCGTTGAGATTGACCCAGTCGCGCCGAAGCAGCTGCGGGCGCGGGTATTCCGGGAGCGGATGATCGGCGTTGACCTGCGCGGCCCAGCGCGTGCGCAACGGAGCGTGCGCCACCTGCGCGTGAACCGGAGCGATACACGCCGCGGTAAGCAGTGCCGCGCCGGCAGTGCGCCTGACGGCCCACATCAGTGGCCGCCTCCGGCGCCACCGCCGGTCGGCGTCGAGATGAAGAGCGACTTCGGAATCAGCCCGTGCACGCCGACAGTCCCATCGACCAGCTCGGTGATGTTGAAGTTGACTGCGACGCTCGACAGCATGTAGGCGTCCTCGCGCGAGAGGTGTGCCTCGGTGCCGAGGAAGTCGATTGCTTCGCGCACAGCATTCTTCGCCGCCGTCACCAGGTTGCTGTCGATCCCCATCACGATCCAGTCGGTCGGCGTCTCGGCGCGGGGCCACTTGAGATGCATATCCTTCCGGACGATCACCTGGATCGTCCCGCGGAGCGCCGTCTCCATCGCGGTGATGTCGACTTCGCCATTTCCCTGGCCGGCATGGCCGTCACCGATTTCGAGCAATGCGCCCGGCACCCACACCGGGATGTAGAGCGTCGTCCCGGCGACGAGATCCTTGTTGTCGAGATTGCCGGCGTGGATGCCGGGTGGCGCGCTGTTGACGCGGCCCATCGACGCCGGTGGTGCGTCGCCGATCGATCCGAAGAATGGATGCATCGGAATCACGATCCCCGGTGCGAAATGAGCGAGGTTGTGAAGGGTGTCGAGCGGGATGATGCGTGTCTTGCCGGCGGTGAAATCCTCGGGGATGAAACCGCTGCGGGTGCCGAACGAATTGTAGGCGTAGTCGACGTCGGGGTGGATCGAGAGGAAACGCACCTCGAGCACGTCGCCGGAATCGGCGCCTTCGACGTAGATCGGTCCGGTGAGGATGTGCCCGCCCGGTCCGCGCGCCGTGCGAGGGACCGAATCGTAGATGGTGCGCAGTTCGGGCTGCACCTTGGTCGAGTCGAGGCCGGCGCGAATCAGTCCGGTCGGCGAATTGGTGATCATCGTGTGCACCAGCACGCGATCGCCCGACTTGATCCGGAGGACCGGCTTCGCTTGCGACCAGTAGTATCCCCACGCGACGGTCGACGGCGTTGCCGGCAGGACGATCGGCGCCTGTGCGGCGACGGGCGCTGCCAGGAAACCGGCCACGGAGAGGAGCGCGGCAAGGCGGGGAAGCGGCATCGAGGCTCCGATTGGCGGGGGTGTGCGAACCGTCGCAGCCGCAGATCGGCCACGGCATGAGAATGTATCACCACGGGAAGGCGCTGGGGACCTGCGCGGACGGCGAGCTTCCCCGATCGCGTTTCCCGTGTGACGCGCGAGCGCTAGCTTACCTCCGACTCGTTCCCGCGGAAGCACAATGACTGCGTATCGCTATCTGATCATCGGCGGTGGAATGACGGCGGATGCCGCGGTTCACGGGATCCGCGCCGTCGACGCCGAGGGGACGATCGGCCTCTTTGGCGCCGAACAGGACCCGCCGTACAATCGACCGCCGCTCACGAAGGGACTCTGGAAGGGCGATACCCTCGATTCAATCTGGCGGAAGACCGGCGACGTTGCCGTCGACCTCAACATCGGCCGGTCGATTACCGCCGTCGATCTTCCGGCGAAACATGTGACCGACAGCGCCGGCAATCGACACACCTTCGACAAGCTCCTGTTCGCCACCGGTGCGAAGCCCCGGCAGCTTCCGTTTGGCGGCGACGACGTGATCTACTACCGGTCACTCGACGATTACCGTCGTGTGCGCGCGCTGGCGACCAAGGGGAGTTCGTTCGTGGTGATCGGCGGTGGCTTCATCGGTTCGGAGATCGCGGCCGGACTTGCGATGAACGACTGCAAGGTCACGATGATCTTTCCGGAGCCCGGGATCGGTGCACGAATCTTCCCGGCCGATCTCGCCGTATTCCTCGTGACGTACTATCGAGAGAAGGGTGTCGATGTGCGAGCGGGCGAGCAGTTGGCGTCGATCGACCGGGTCGATGGCCAGCTCACCGTGACCACCAAGGCGGGGAAGAAGATCAAGACCGACGCGGTGATCGCGGGGATCGGTGTCGAACCTGAGGTGGAACTGGCGCGTGGAGCGGGGCTTGCGGTCGAGGACGGGATCATCGTCGATGAGCATCTCACCACGTCGCTTCACGATATCTACGCCGCCGGCGATGTCGCGCGCTTCCAGTCTCCGCAGCTCGGCAAGCGGATGCGGGTGGAACACGAGGACAACGCCAACACGATGGGGACTGCGGCTGGGCGCGCCATGGCGGGCGACGCCACGCCGTATACCCATCTGCCGTTCTTCTATTCCGATCTCTTCGATCTCGGGTACGAGGCGGTGGGAGAAACTGACCCGCGGCTCGACGTTGTCGCCGACTGGAAGGAGAAGTTCAGGGAAGGGGTGGTGTACTACCTGTCACTGGGACGCGTGCGCGGCGTGCTGCTCTGGAATACGTGGGGCCAGGTCGATCATGCGCGGGAATTGATCGCGGAGCCGGGGCCGTTCGACGCGGAGTCGCTCAAGGGGCGGCTTCCGAAGTGACCGAACGTCGATATTCGGAAGAGGAAGCCGGAGCGATCTTCCGCTTCGCAACCGAGCATCCCGGACCCGGCATCGCGCAGACGTCCGGACTCGAAGGGCTCACCCTTGTCGAGTTGCAGGCGATCGGCCGCGAAGTCGGACTGCCGGACGATGCGGTGGAACGCGCGGCGCACCTGGTCGAGGTCCGGAAGAGCGCCGTCTCTCGACGGCTTCTCGGATTGCCGATCGGGGTCGAACGTCGGGTCAAGCTCCCGCGACGACTCACCGACGGGGAGTGGGAGCGCCTCGTCGTCCAGCTCCGAGATGTCTTCGGTGCCCGCGGCACGACGAAGTCGGAAGGTTCGTTGCGCCAGTGGACCAACGGCAACCTTTATGTGCTCGATGAGCCGACCGCAGACGGGCGTCGTCTCCGCCTGGGATCATTGCACGGGATGGCAGCCCGTTCGATCAAGATGGGTCTTGCCGCCATTGCTGGTGCCGCGATTGTCGGGATCGGCGGCTTCTTCGGACTCGACGTGGCGCCGGCCTGGGGATTCATTGGTGCCGGCGCGGTGCTGATCGTGAATGGTGTTGTCCGCGTGCCTGGCTGGGCGCGTCTTCGTGGGCGCCAGATGGAAGAGTTGGCTGCTCAACTGACGCTGCCGACGGAGCCGGCAACGACGGAACCTGCAACGCTGTCCGACCGGACCGCCGCTCCCCCGGCTACACCGCCTGATCCCACCTGATCGACAACCGCAGCGCGGAGTTGATCAGCCCCACCATGCTGTAGGTCTGCGGGAAATTTCCCCACTGCTCGCCGGTGCGCGGATCGATGTCCTCGGCAAACAATCCGTGCCGGTTGCGCCGCGCGAGCACCGTCTCGAAGAGATCCCGCGCCTTGTCGCGTTCGCCGATGGCGGCGAGCGCGTCGATATGCCAGAAGGTGCAGACGAGGAACGCGTTGTCCATCGTGCCGAAATCGTCCTGCTCGTCGTAGCGGAGCAGGAACGCGCCACGGCGCAACGTCTTCTCGATCGCCCGCACCGTTCCCGTGAATCGTGGATCACTCGCGGCGAGGAAGCCGACGTCGTTCATGTGCAACAGCGACGCATCGAGAGCGCTTCCGCCAAAGGTTGACGCGAACGAGTTGAGCGACGGGTTCCACGCCTTTTCGCAGATCGCGTTGTGAATCGCCTTGGCGCGTTCCTGCCAGTAGATGGCGCGATCGGATGCGCCGAGCCGCTTGGCGATCCGCGCCAGCCGATCGCAGGCGGCCCAGCACATCACGCTGGAGAAGGTATGTACCCGCGCGATCCCGCGGAGCTCCCAGATCCCGGCGTCGGGGCGATCGAAGAGCGAAGCTGCCCGCTCGCCAAGCGGCTCCAGCCGGCGGAAGAGCGATTCGCCGCCGCGATGGACCAGCCGTTGATCGAAGAAGACGTGCGCCGTGGCCAGAATGGCGGAACCGTAGACATCGTGCTGGATCTGCTCGTGCGCCTGGTTACCCGCCCGCACCGGACCCATCCCGCGATATCCCGGCAGCGAATCAATCGTTCGCTCATCCGGCACGGCGCGCCCGGTAATGCCGTAGACCGGCTGCAGCGCCCAGCTCTCCGATCCTGCCGCAAGGTTGGCGATGTATTCGATGTAGCGCTCCATCGTTCGCGTGGCGCCGAGACGATTGAGCGCGTTGATGACGAAGTACGCGTCGCGCAGCCAGCAGTAGCGGTAATCCCAGTTGCGACCGCTCTCCGGCGATTCGGGAATCGAGGTCGTCATCGCTGCGATGATCGCGCCGGTGTCCTCGAAGGTATTGAGCTTGAGCGTAATCGCGGCGCGGATCACATCGTCCTGCCATTCGAACGGGATCGCCAGCGACCGCACCCACGTCTGCCAGTGTCGCGCCGTGTCGTCGCGAAAGCGCATCGCGACATCTGCGACCGAACTCAGGACCGATTCGTCGGGACCGAGGATCAACGCGATCGGCTCCTCGAGGAGGAAGATGTTCTCCTCGAGAACCGCGCTGACGGGGACGTCGGTGGTGAGGCGCAATGTGAGATCGGCGCTCTGATACCGGATGTGATTGCTGCCGAAGGTCACCGTGGTACGGAGCCGACCGTATTCGTACGCCGGACGGATCCGAATCCGCACGCGTGGATTCCCGGTGAGGCGCCGCGCCTGGCGGACCAGCGTCATCGGGCAGAAGACGCGGTCGTACTGATCGAACCGTGGCGCAAAATCGGTGATCTCGATCGCGCCGCCGTGCTTGTCGTAGAGACGCGTGACGAGAATCGCCGTGTTGAGGAGATACTCCTGCTCGCTCCGCACCACGTCGAGGAGATCGATCGCGAAGCAGCCGATCTCATCGGGCGTATTGCCGCTGCGGAGCAGGGTGCAGAACATCGGATCGCCGTCGAAGCGCGGAAAGCATGCCCACACCACCTCGCCGAGCGGGTTGATCAAAGCGCCGATGGAGCCGTTGCCGATCAGGCCAAGGTCGAGAGACGACATGCCGGCACCGGAGAGAGGAATGAGGAATGGTTCATTTGGGTAGGTGACGACCCACGGGGGGATCTGACACGTCGCACCGTTCCCGCACCAGTTGTCGAACGATCGGCGAGTTCATCATGAACGGGTGTCGCGTCGCCACCGCAATCCATTCGGCGCCGTCGAGGTGCGTTTCGTCGGTTGCAACAATCCCGTCGTTGACATCATCGCCGAACGGGCTCCAGCGCCCATTGATGCCGCGAGTCCCCGCGATGATGGTGACCGGATCGACCGGCGGCGGAATGCGACTGATCCGGTCCTCGTCGGCGAGGAGTGCACCGGCGTCTCCGTTGAGGAGATGATACCACCACGCCCCTCCGAAACGGCGCGCGAGCCGCGGCGAACGATTGGGCGTACCGAGCATGATGACGCGTCGCGGGCGCGGCACGCCGGCCGGGATCTGCGCCAGCGCCGCTCGAAGGAGGAGTCCGCCAAGGGAATGGCCGATGACGACGTACTCGTCATCGGGCTCGCGCGCGATTCGACCTGCAAGACGCTGCACGATGGCGTCGAACGGCTCGCGCGCCGCCAGGTAACCGAACAGCTCGGCCCGCATCCCCGAACGGCGCAACGCGTGCGCGATGCGCCACATCGAGAACCTGGTCCGGCCAATGCCGTGAACCAGCAGCGCGCGAAGCGGGGGCGAAGCGGTCACCCCCGCAAGGTAACCGGCCTACTTGAGGTGCGGCCGCATCAGCTCGGTGTTGATGATGATCTTGATCTGATCGCTCACCGCGACGCCGCCGGTCTCCAGCAGCTGGTTCCAGAGGAGCCCGAAGTCGGTGCGGTTGATCGACGCAGTGGCGCTGAAACCGAGCCGGTCGTTCCCCCACGGATCGGGGCCGTTCCCCTCCGCGGTCACGTCGAAGGTGACGTCCCGCGTGACGCCCCGAATGGTCAAGTCGCCGATCAGCTTGAACGACTTGGTGATCTCGCCTTCAATGTGGCGTCCCTTGAAGTTCATCGTCGGAAAGTGCTCGGCATCGAAGAAGTCGGCGGAGCGCAGATGGGCGTCGCGCTGCGCATTGCGGGTGTCGATGGTATCGATCGGCACGGTGACGTCGAGTTCGAGGGGAATGCCGTGCTCGGGATTGTAGCGCAGAGTGCCGGAAGGACTCGAGAAGCGTCCCTTGACGTTGGAGATCATCAGATGCCGCGCCGAGAATTCGACCTCGGTGTGGCTGGAATCGATCTGCCAGGGTGCGGCGGCGGTGTCGGTGGTCTCAAGGGTTGCGGTGGTCATCGTCTGCTCCATCGGGCGGCGGCCGCCCGTCATGTTGTTCCGGCGCCTTCAGTACAGCGCCAAATAGTTCACATATGAATTATACAGCACTTACTACAACCGTCAAGAGGGGCTCCCCAGAGCACGTCTACCGGGGTGGACGAGCCACCTCGCCGCGCGGTGCACGCCTCGGGACGCGATCTCAATACCGCCAACCACGCCGCACGGGGCGGTATTCCGCCCCCTCGTGGCTCTGAGCTTCTCCCCTGGTCTAGGCGACTGCCGCGCTGATGACGCCATCGGCGAACCGTTCCATCTCCTCGTATTGCGGAGAGCATTGCAGGAGGAGGAGGGTGACCCCGGTGGCGGCATACTCGGCGATCCGGTCGGCGACCTGATCCGGGGTACCGACGAGCCCGGCGCGGAGGCCGCGATTCGAAACCGAATAGTCCTCGACGCTGACCCGCTGCTCGAGCTTCGTGTTGGCGATCCAGTCCTGATAGTTGCCGTACCCCGGCGAGCCGGGAGCCACTGCCGTGATCCGCTCGACTTCGCGCTTCGCTTCCGCTTCGGTGGGACGGACGATCGCGTACGCAGCCATGCCGAACTCCAGCGGCGGGAGATCGTGGCCGAGACGTTCAGCGGCCTGCTCGCGGCGAGTGCGAAGGTCAGTGATGCGGGCGGCGATCCGGTCTGGCGGGTCGCCATGCATCACGTACGCGTCGCACTTTTCGGCGATCAGCGACTTCGCGGCATCAGATTCGCCGCCGGCGTAGATCGTCGGCCGGGTGCGGTGGGCGAGCGGGACCGGTTTCGGCTCGAGGATCAGGTCCTCGACCTGGTATCGGCTACCGCGGTACTGCAGCACCGATTCGCTCCACGCCCCGGTAACGACGTCGAGCCATTCTGCGGTACGTGCGTATCGATCGTCGTGCTCGTCGAACGCCGCGCCATATCGTCGCGCCTCATCCTTCCACCACGCCGACACGACATTGAGTGCAAGACGGCCATTGGAGATGCGATCGATATTGGCCGCCTGCTTGGCCAGGATCGCCGGCGGATGAAACGACGGGCGCACCGCCACCATCAGTTCGAGGCGCGACGTGACGGCGGCGAGCGCGGCTGCCGTCGACCAGGCGTCGAGTGACGGTGCGTGAATTCCCTTGATGTCGTTGAGCAGCAGCTCGGCGATCAGTGTGAGGTCGTAGCCGATCTCTTCGCTGCGCTGCGCCAGTCGCTTGACGTATTCCCACGACGCGGGGACGCCTTCGTTTTCGACGTTGCGGAGCCATCCGCCGAAGACCGGAAGCCAGTATCCGTAGCGCATCAGGACACCCCCGCCGCCAGCGCGGATTCCAGATAGGGCCCGCTCGCAGGCTGCTCGATCCGTTGTTCGAGATAGTCGACCAGCCGGGCGAAGGGATCGAACCCAACCACGTTCGGCGCGTCGGCGACGAAGTTGGACAGCGCGTTGATGTCGTAGAAATACGCCTCGCCGTCGCGGTCATCGATCAGGTATTCGATGCCGCCGACGTCGAGCTTCGCCGATCGGGCGATCAGTTCGACCGCCTCGACGATGGCGCGCGGTGGTGTGGTGGCTTCGACGCGCAGCCCGGTGCGCGGAGCATCGAGCGCGCAGGCGCCGCGAACCAGCTCCTTGCCGTTGGTGGTCTGACAGGCGTCGGCGGGGCAGAGGTCGAACGATCCGGTCGACGGATGGACATTGATGGCGTAGAGATATTTTCCGCCGAGTGTCTCGACACGGGTGATATGACCACCGGCGAGCGGGGCTGCTTCCTGTACGAGCGCGGTGCCATCGGGCCCGAACGCGAGTTCGCCGGCGGCGGCGGCGTGACGCAGTGCTTCCGCCGAATCGAATCGGGTAATCCCGGCGCCCGACCCGCCGACGTTCGCCTTGATGAGGATGGGGAAGCGGAGCCCTCGCGCCGCGTCGCGCGCTTCGGTGGCAGCGTTGATCACGCGGCTCCGTGGTGCGCGCAGTCCGAGCGAGCGGAGGAGGTCGAGCTGATTCGCCTTCGAGAGTTCCAGCGCATAGATGTCGGCGCCGTTGACGACCGGCACGCCGAGCCCTTCGAGATGCCGCAGCCAATGGAGTGTGTGGAACGTGGACTGGCCGTGCTCGCGCAGGTACGCCGATGGCGACGCGCGATTGAAGACCAGCGACCACGGCAGGTCGGTTTCGCCGGGGTCGTACCAGTGCGCGGCGGCATTGAGCCGCAGCCAGGAAAGGCCGCGGCGATCGAGTTCGGCAAAGAGCGGTCGGAACCAGTCCGGATGCTCGTAATAGATGGCGAGGGGGCCACTGCGACGTCGGCTCATGCGATCACTCCAGCAACAGGTGATGCCGCACGGCGCGAACGGAATCGAAGATCACACCACGGGCCCCGGGTGGGGGCGCGCGGTCCGTCGACGACAAAGCCCGGGCAGGAATGCAGCCGCCCGGGCGTACGCGTTTTAGCTCTTGTTTAACGTGGCGGCAATAGGCGGCAAATCACCACGACATCAATTGTGCTCCAACTCTAGCGGGGCCCGGCAATCGGCGTCAAGGGAATCGGTATCAATCCGGAAGCGTCGCCGTCACGATCCAATCCCGGCGAGGGTCCTGAGCGCGCCACCGGTCACGCGGAAGACCCGCCAATCATCGAGCCGCACCGCGCCGAGCGCGCGGTAGAAATCGATCGCGGGCTGGTTCCAGTCGAGCACCGCCCATTCGAAGCGCACGCAGCCCCGTTCGACCGCGAGCCGCGCGAGATACTGCAGCAGCTGCTTCCCCACGCCGCGGCCGCGATATGGCGGGCGGACAAACAGATCTTCGAGATAAAGGCCGCGCTTGCAGAGGAAGGTCGAATAGTTGTGGAAATAGAGCGCGTATCCCGCCGCGCTGCCATCGACCTCGGCAATCACCACCTCGGCCTGTGGATGGACGCTGAAGAGCGAGTCGTGGAGATCCCGCTCGGTGGCGACGACTTCGTGCGCCAGCCGTTCGTACTCGGCGAGCTCGCGAATCAGCTGCAGGATGAGCGGAACGTCGGATTCCATCGCCCGGCGGATCGTGGCCACGCTCACCGTGGCGCGCCGGCTGCGGCACGCGTCAGGAGCGCGACCTGTCCAGCGTGATAGAGCGAGTGTTGCACGACGCCGTGAAGCATGACGTACCGCGTGTAATGCTTTCCCGGCACCGGTACCTCAAGATCGGGATCGGTGAGACGCCGCACGGCTGCCACGAGTTTCTCATGCATGCGATCGAGCGATGCGATCGTCGAGAGCCAATGCTCGGAGGTCGTGTCGCGGATCGCGGGCCAGTTCTCGTCCTCGGTTGGGTCCACCTGTCCGTCAAGACGACGCCGCACCACGTCGAGCCATGTCTCGATGTGCCCGGCGAGTTCCCAGATGCTGTGTATTCCGGGAACCGGATGCGCAGCAGCGGTGGTTGCGTCGACATCGACCAGCAGGTCGCGGAGCGGCGTGCCGTGCCAGGCGTGGCCGCAGTATCCGCGTTCGATCTGGTCGGCGATCCGCTCGATTTCGCTCATTGCCCGGTCGTCCCGGCGGCAGCGAGCGCCGCGATGTGTTCGGGTGACCCGACGAACAAACCCTCGGGATACCGGCGGTACTGCAGGATGTTGCGATAGATCTCGTCCTGCGCGTAGACGTTGACGCCGAGACCGGCGAGATACTCGAGCCGAAGATTGCGATCGCGGTTGACCTGCGCGTCCTTGAGGTAGGGACCAAGATCCTGCGCCCGACCGGCATACGTGGCAAAGAGGTCGACCCACGAGTTGAATCCGATCTCGCGGAGCGACTGCGCGACCTGGGCGTAGCGCGGATTGGAGAGGCGCGCATCGATCGAATCGAGATTGATGCGGGACGGCTCGACCTGCCCCATCAGTACCATGTCGTATCCCGCGCCATTGTTGGTATTTCCCCAGACGATCGCGTTGGGGAACGCCTCGAAGAATGTCGCCATTTCACTCTTGACCGCAGGCTCGCCGCTTTCGTACAGCTGCACGAAGATCGTGACGACGCCGCCGGGATTGAGATGCTTCTTGGCGATCTCGAAAAATTCACGGCTGTAGAGCGTTGCGGCGCCCTTGACCCAGGGATCAAACGGATCGGAGGTGATGGCGTCGAACTTCTGGTTGGTGGTCAGCAGGAAATGGCGTGCGTCGTCGATCTGGACGTGGACCTTCGGGTTGTCGACGACATTGTAGTTGTGCGCGCCGAAGAACTTCGACACCACCTTCGGCACCAGCGGTTCGATCTCCGCGATCGTCTCGCTTTCCACGTCGGGAGAGATGCTCACCGCACCGGCGGTCACGCCGGCACCGCAGCCGATCACGAGGACGTTCCGCGCGTGCGCCGGGATCAGCGTCGTGAGATGGCCGAGCATCCGCTGCAGCCGCATGTCCTGCGGTTCGCTCGATGCCTGCACCTTGCCGGCGTTGTGATAGTTGAGCACCCCGTTCTGGAGCCGCGACACCGCCATCGACGAGTTCATTCCCTCGCCGGTGTAGATGAATTCTCCGGTGTTGCCGAGCCACACAGCCGAGAGTCGCCCGTATCCGATCAGCAGTCCCGACGGGCGGTCGACAAGTGCCGCGCCGCCGATCAGCATCACCGCGAGGAGTACCGCGACGGCGATCCCGTTCCTCGTGATCGTCGCGCGCTCGCCCACAGCGCGGGCCGGGAGGACCAGGAGCAACAGTGCTGCTATTCCCGCGAGCGCGATCAGCGTCCGCTGTCCCCACTGCGTTCCCTTCCACGGCAGCAGCACCAGTGCTGTCAGCACGGAGCCGACGATGCCGCCCACGGTATTCGCCGCGTACACCCGGCCAACGAGGCGCGCAGGATCTTCCGTGCCGCGCACCACCGCCGCGAGCGCCAGCGGGAACGATGCGCCCCAGAGGAGTGCCGCGGGGGTCACGACCCAGAGGCAGCGGACGAAGTCGATCTCGAAGAGCGCGGTCGGGCGGCTCGAGAGGATCGGATTGACCGGCCAGTAGGGGAGGACATTCACCGCGGAATACGCGCCGAGGGCGATGGCGATCATCAGCAGCGCCTGACAGATACCGAGGGCGCGCCGCGGATTGGGCGACGTTCTGCCGATCGAGGAGCCGACGGCCGATCCGATGCCCAGTCCGATGAGGATCGCGGCGATGATCAGCGAGAAGGTGTAGACCGTTGCGCCGAGGAGGAGCGACAGAAGGCGCGTCCAGAGGACTTCAGCGCCGAGCGCCGTCATTCCGGAGAGGGCGATGGCGAGATAGACCGGCCACCCGTCGGCGAGCCACGAATCGTTGGCAGTACCTGCGGTCGCCGGTACACTTGCGTTCTCGAACGGTGTGATGCGTGAGAGGATCAATCCGATCGCCGCCACGACGAGGTTGATCCCCGCGGCGACGAACGTGGCGTACATCACGTCGTGCTTGCTCAGGAGATCGAAGCCTGCGAGGAGGCAGCCGCAGACCGCGCCGAAGATGTTGCCGCCGTAGAAGAATCCGAGCCACGCCACACCACTCGGCGTCGTCTCGATCCAGCGGGCCACGGCCGGAAGAGTGGCGCCCATGCAGATCGTCGGCACCAGGAGGCAGAGGGCGCAGAAGAATCCCTTGACCAGCAGCCCGGTGAATCCGGCGCCGCCGATGGCGATGTACAAGCCGCCCGCGTACGGCAGGCCGAAGAGGATCGCGACGCCGCAGACGGCGATGACCAGCTCGAGCAGCGCGTAGACGCGCAGGGGATGTTCCTCGCGCGGCATGTAGCGATGCAGCAGCAGCGACCCGATGCACATCCCACCCATGAAGGTGCCGAGGAGCACGCCGATCGAAATCGCCGACGAACCGACGATCAGCGACAGCATCTGGAACCAGACGACTTCGTAGATCAGCGCAGCGCACCCGCTTCCGATGAAGAGCATCAGGAGGAGCGGAAGGAGCCGGGTGGAGCGCGATGAGGACACGGTCATTCGGGTACCGGTTGAGGGTGAACGGGTCTACTTCTCTTCGGCGACGTGCGGCGCCGGTTCGGCATTCCAGACGAAACGATGCAGGAAGTCGCCCATCCGCGAGAAGATGTCGAGCCAGCGCGAATGCAGCAGCGATTCGTGGACATCGTCGGGAATGACGGTGAGATCGTAGTAGATGTCGTGGGCACGCAGGAGCTGCACCAGCCCCACCATCTGCGCGAAGTCGACATTGCGGTCGTCGTCGCCCTGCTCGAGAAAGACCGGAGACCTCCAGTGATCGATCTGCGAGATCGCCGATGAGCGGTATGACAGTGCCGCGGTGTCGAGCGTGTTGCCGTAGAGATGCACCCCGGCCAGATCGGCGCCGGCGATGAAGATGTCGGAATTGCGGGCGAGCGCCTGCGACGTGAGCAGACCACCGTACGACAATCCCCAGATCCCGATCCGCTTCGGGTCGACGTCGTCGCGGGTCTGCAGGTACTTGGCGCCGGCGAGCACATCCTGATATTCGGCGTTGCCGCGCGCTTCGGTGTTCTGCGCGCGACGGAAGGTACGACCGTAGCCGATGCCGAGGCGGTAGTTGATCGACAGGACGACGTAACCCTGCGATGCAAGCCACTGATTCACCGCATAGGCCCAGTGGTAGAACTGGAAGTAGTGGTACCCGGGCATCATCTGGCGCTGCGGTCCGCCGTGCACGAACACCATGGTGGGACGCCGCTCCCCGCTCTTGAGATCAGCCGGCAGGAAAAGGTCGGCGTGAATTTCCAGTCCGTCGGGCGCCTTGTACGTGACGACTTGCGGCACCACTTCGCTCGCGAGCGGGAAGTCGGTTGGCAGCGAAGTGATCACCTTGGGAATTCCGCCCGCGACCGGCACCGTCGCGATCGACGCGGGGCGCCTGGCGTCGGCGTAGATCACGGCGATGGTCTTTCCGGAAGCAAGCGCCGCAGGATAGGTCTCGATACCGTCGCCGCTGGAAACCTGGCGCGGCGGTGAGCTCCCATCGACCGGAACCGCCCAGATATGCCGCCGTTCGATGTCGTTGGCGTTGGTGCAGTAGAAGAGCGTCGTGCCGTCGCGCGAGAAGGTCGCGGACGTGGCGTCTTCGATCAGGCCGTTGGTGGTGGTGAGGACCACCGGAGAGGGTGGTGGATTGTTGATGGAGATCGAGTAGTAACGATCCCATTCCTCGTTCTGCGGCGAGAGCGGGAAGACGAGATGATCGTTCTCCCAATGCAGACCGTTGATCGCGGTGAAGACGCGCTCGTTCGGGGCGTTGTGCCACACTTCACGAGCCTGGCCGGTGGCGACGTCCGCGACGAGCAGTTCCAGCGTGGATCCGCCGCGGAACTTCGCGACGAAGAGTCCGGGGGGCTGTCGCGCGGTACCGCTGTCACCGCCGACGCCGCCTCGTCCGCCACGACCGCCGCCTCCGCCACCACCGCCGTTACCACGCCCGCCCGGGACGCCCTGTGGATTCGCGGCAACTCCGGCGGGGAAGCCGACGCCGCCACCGCCCGACTGCGTCTGCCGCCCGAATGGTGTGCCGGGCCGGCGGACGAAGGCGATCTCTTTTCCATCGGGTGACCACGCCGGTGAGGCATCGAAATCGACGCTCGGCGCGAGGAACGAGACGGTCCGGGTGCGACCGTCGTAGACGCCAACCAGTGAATGATTCTGGCGCTGGCTCACGAAGGCGATCTTGCTGCCGTCGGGCGACCAGACGGGGTCCGTCTGACGACCCCATTCACGAATGAATGCCGTCCCCGCAGTATCCATCCGCGTCGTTGCCGGTGCCGGCGAGACGCGAGCGCGGTAGATCTGGGAGTCGCGCGAGAAGAGGACGTATCGCCCGTCGGGCGAGAGCTGCGGATTGCTGCCCACCGCGACACGGAAGGGAACTCCTGCACCGGGCCGAACCGCCCAGATCGCCCGCTCGGCGCCGTTGGGGTCGTGGGTCGGATCGGCGATCCATCCGGCGCGATTCGGATCGGAGCCGCGCACGAAGACGATGGTCGATCCATCATCGGAGATCGCGACGTCGGTCAGGTCGGTCCCGTCGTCCTTGAGAAACGATGTGAGCCGCACCGGCCGGAACGCCGGGCCGACCGCGCTGTAGACATTCCGCATCCCGCGATCGTAGGTCACCCACGCGATGCGATCCGCGTGTCGCGCGGAGCGGACCTCCATCGCCTCCTGCGACGACAGAAACTGGGCAACGGTGGGATGAGCCTGGGCGATCAGTGCGGGGGCCGCCGACGTGACGAGAGCGGCGCTGATGATCGCGCTGGAGACGCGGAACGCGCGGAACATGATGCCTCTGGGTCGGGTGGCGCGCCCGGGGCAGCGGCCCGGCGCGGAGGATAATCGTAACGCCGTCTGCGATACGCCGCTGGTCTGCGGCGGGGCCAAGAACCGATCTGCAACGCCCGCTAGAAGTGGTCGGGCTCGTTTCCGTCGTCGGCGCGATCTTCGGAGGGCCGAAGCTTCCATGGCGCCGACTGCCAGTTGTCCGGGCGCTGCTCGTCGCGGATCCAGACCGGGAGCGGAATCGCCAGGTGCCGCGACAGGGCCAGGACATATGGTTCATACATCCGCCGCAGCGCCGTCAGCTGATTACCGGTCTTCCGATCGCGAAATGTCATCCCCGCATTGCCGAGCTGCTCGATCATCTTGGCAAACTGGTTCCCGTCGAGGCGCTCGGCGAGTTCCATCGGTTGCGGCGCCGAGAAGACCTGCGCCAGGTCGACGACCGCATGCCGCGCCATCGCGAAGGTGAGTTGTGCCTGCCGCATGCACCAGCCATCGAAGCCGATCATCACCAGCGCGCTGGTGTCGAGCATCGTGGTGAGGGCAGCGAGCCACGATTGATTGCCGTGCTGCGACCGGAAGTACGCCAGGACGGGATACGACAGATGGCTCTCGAGCACTTCGGCCGACCATCGCTCCCATTCTGCGAGGAGTCGGGCGAGATCGGCGTGATCGACGTCGCTCTTCTGGCGCAACAGCAATTCGGTGGCGCACGGCGGGGAGCCGGCGCGCGCATCGAGCATCGAGATGGCGATCTCTCGCTTGGAGAACGCCTGGTAGATCACCGGGAGATATCCGATGATGATGGCGAGAAACGCGAACCCGATCCCCGATTCGCAGACCGTGATGAATTTCGCCACGGCCACGCGCGGAACGACGTCGCCCATGCCGAGGGTGAAAAAGGTCGTGCCGCTCAGGTACAGATCGTCGAAGAACCCCGGCGCGTGACCGTCGGTGCGGATCGCCGAGCCGAAGCTCCAATGCAGCATCCCGAATGCGAATACGATGGCGAAGGCCCAGATCGACAGCAGGACGAGGAGCGAGAGCGGTCCATACCAGCTGAGGGAATTCTCGCGAAACTTGGGCGGGAAGCGCTCGGCACCCAACCGCCACGGACCCCACGTGGTCCGGTAGAAGAAGGATGTGAGCCGGAACTTCCGGCTGACACGCCTCGGGAGAATGATGGTTTCAAAGGCATCGCGGAGGGTGGCGACCAGGAGCGCAAAGCCTGCGATTGCGACGATGACGTGCATTCAGATCGATACCCGCTCGAGCGAAAAGGCGCAACGTCGCGGCGTGAACCCGGTCAGCCGGCCGTGACGTGCGCCCCTCGCCGCGAGTCAGTTGGAATGAGCGGTGGAAGCTCCTAGTGCTTCCGCCGCGCCCGGGCCATCGCTACTCCGGCGGCGGTCGCCGCCGCCACACCGGCCACGGTTGCTGCCACCTTCACCCGTTTGGCTTTCTTCGCCTTGACGGACTTGCTGTTCCTGAGCCCTTCGGCGACTTCGAGGGCCACTACGGCAGCGGCGGCACGGACGCCAGCCTTCGCCGCCGCCCGTGCCGCCGTCTTCGCCACCTTCTTCACATGTTCAGCGTTCTTGCGATTCCGCTCGAACGCCGATTTCGCGGTCTCTCTCATCGTGGTCATCGTTCCTCCCGAGCGAATGGTCGGCGCTGTCCTGCGCGCGCCCCTTACCCATCGGAGACGATGCCCTCGCGAGCAGCGACACTGTTCTAGTGCTTCAGCGCCCAGTCATCGATGTGGACGTCGATGTTGTGGTTGATACGGATCCCGGCCTGCCCGCTGGTCGAGGCCCCGTCGAGCTGACTCTTCGCGATCGCCTTGACCAGCTTGCCGTTGATCAGGAAATGGACCGTGTCCTTGGCGACATGGATCATCAGCGTGTTGGTGGCGCTGCCATCGGTCGGTGAGTCGCGGTTGATCGCCGCTTCCGGTGCTGCAGCGTTCTCCGGAACGATCGCTGTGTTCTTCGAGCCGTTGCGATGGGAGATCAGCATCGATCCGTCAAACGGCTTGATGGCGAGGTAGAGATAGTTCTGCGTCGAGTCCTGCAGGTTGGAGCCGCCGATGAAGATGCCGAACGCTTCATGCTGCAGACTCTTCGACTGCTTGAACGTTGCGGAAACGCTATACTGGCCGCTGCCGACATCCTTGGTGTTGTAGTAGATCGCCGCCGGTCCGCTGGTCACGTGGTAGCCGCTCCCCATCGTGACGAACGAGACCGCCGTCGGCGCCGGCATCGGCCGATTGCCGCGGGGCGGATCGAAGCGCATCATCCACCCGGCGGGGAGCTTGCCGCTGCCCTGGATGGCGTTGGTCGGATCGCCGCGCTGGGCGGACAACGTTCCCACCGCCGCCAAGGTCACCAGCGCCACTGCTTTGAAGGTCTTCACCATCGGACTGATCCTCCTGAGTTGGTCAACGTGAGCGGTGGTTCATTCCGCCGCGGCGCCGAGATTCTCCTCGAGCCACGCAACGAGACAGCGATCGACATCGTCGGGAGCCTGACTGGGATGCTGCAGCATCACCGGCCAGCGCCGCCCGGGTCCCATGAGGAACCAGGTCGGTTCAACAGCGGGCTCCTCGCGCCGCGGATTGGCCGGGTGTCCCTCGTACGAGACGAAATGGAAGACCCGCCCCCGAAGCGTCAGGTGCCGCTGTTCGACCTTGTAGCTGGTCATGAAACCTCGCAGATCCGGGGGTAGAGGCGGCCGAAAGCACGACGCGACAAATCTACCCCGCCGGGTCCGGCATGGCGCATCATCAGATCAGAACGGCGTTCGATTGGAGCGGGCTACCGCGTCCTGGCTGGCCGGGGAATCCGTTGATGGGCCGGCTTCCAGAGCCGCATCCCCCCGCGGAAGGCGTCGGCGTTTCCGCCCAGGATCGTCCCCTCGGGGAGCTGGGCCCGATGGCGGGCGAGATGGCGGGCGTTGCCGCCGCCGATCAGCACGTAGTGGGCCTGCATCGCCACGGTGAGGCGGGCCACGACGTCGAAGACGAACCGGCGCCACTGGTGCGCGCCCTTGCGCCGGAGGTACTCGTCGCCGAGGTAGTCTTCGAAGGTGCGCTCTTTCCGGTAGGGGAGGTGCGCCAGCTCCAGCGGCTGGAGGTGCCCCTCGACGACCAGCGCCGATCCGAGCCCGGTGCCGAGGCCAAGGAAGAGCATCCGGCCGCCGCGATAGCCGCCGAGGGCCTGCATCGCAGCGTCGTTGATCAGGTGGGTCGGGTGCTTGAAGGCGCGCTCGAAATCAAAGCCGGTCCATCCAGGTCCGAGATTGTGCGGGTCGGCGCTCGCCCGTCCGTTGACGACCGGACCGGGGTAGCCGATCGAGATGACGTCGTAACTCCACTCCTTCGTTGCCGCTCGCACCGCGGCAACCATCTGCCGCGCCGTGAGCGTCGGCCCCGAATCGAGCTTGGTGGGTGTGCGCTGCCCCGTTGCCAGGAGCTTGACGTGGGTTCCGCCTACGTCGATGACGAGGACCGTCGGATGATCAGGAATCATCGACCTTCCGAGTCGGGGCGCACGATCGTCACGGTGAAATCAACTCCCTCCCAGCGGCGTGCCTCGGTCCAGTACAGGGTGAAGACGATCTCTCCGCCGGCGGCGACATCGCCGGTGGCGAGGTCGGCGATCTGCATGTCGAAGGTCGAGTCGGTGGTCGGGGTGTCGGCGTGCGTGGCCCAGCCGTCGCGGCTCCAGTGCACCACCGCAGCGGCGGTCGTCTCGATGCGCAGCAGCTGCCCGGCGGTCATCGAATGCAGTTTGTGCGAAAAGCGCCACGCGGCGAAGTGCGACGGCGTCTCGTCGACGAGGTACCGCTGCACTGTCTGCGGAGGCAGGTCGAAGATGGTCCCGTCGCGAAGTGAGCGGCGCAGTTTCACGTATTCGGCATGGGCCCACACCAGCGGCATCGCCGAACCTGCGGGGCGCCCGAAGTACAGTTCGCGCTCGGGGATATCGGCGGCGTCCCACGTCTGTTCGGGAAAGAGACCACCATCACTGGCGAACGATTCGAACGCCCCGAGGAGACGCATCGCCTCGGCGGTGTGCCCGGCCGCGAGTTCGTAGTGCGCGCGTTCTCCGGTGAGGAGCGGCCATGCCCGGCCGATCCCGGTGCCGTTGAATGGCGAGCCGTCGGCATGCTCGCCGTACCCGTCGCCATTGTACCGGCGCCACGCCGGACCGCTGGGGGTGTCGACCTTGAGGAGCTGATCGATCAGGCGGAGGGTCGAGACAATCCGCGGGTCGTCGGGTTTGCGCAGGCCGAACCGCACCAGCGCCAAGGCATCACAGGAGATGAGATCGCACGCGGCAACATCGGCATCGCACGCGGGGACGTTCCGGACCGAGATGCTCGACTGCAGTCGCGAATCGCCGTCTTCACCGTCGACTGGTGCCACGCGCACGTAATAGCCGTCGACATCGAAATGCGCCCCGCGCTCGGCGCCCGAGGCGTACATCCAGTGATCGATGCACGCGTTCCAGCCGTCCGCCGTTTCGCGAAGATAGCGCGCGGCATCGGGCTCGCCGGCGCGATCAGCGGCTTCGGCCGCGACCAGCAGTGCCGCGATCTCGACCGCCACGGTGAACGGCGAGTATCCGGGATCTTCTTCCCAGCGGTCCTGCGGCGACACCGGACCGTTCCGCACGATGTACCCGGCGGCCCGGCGGATCATCGGCCAGAAGCGCGCCAGGTCGGGATCGCCGATCGCTCCCTCGCGCAGCGCGAGATCGACGAGGAGGATCGGCAGCGCGGTCTCGTCCATCTGGATCCCGTTCCAGTACGGCGTCCCGTCGATCCACATGTTCTGGCCCCAGTGGCCATCCGCTTCCTGCGTGGTCTGCAGGTATGCGAGGATCCGCCGCACCTCGGCGTTCGCGCCGGCGGCGAGAAGTCCCCCGCCGATCTCCACCAGGTCCCGCGGCCAGACGAGGTGATAGCCGCCGAGATCCTCGTCGCCCTTGCTGAATCCCCACGGCACCGACAGCGACGCGATCATCCCGCCGGGGAACGTCGACGCTTCGTGTGATCGCATCACGATGGTGCTCACCCGGTAGCGATCGAGCGGATCGTCGCGGCGATGGTCGTCGAGGCGAATCAGCCGATCCTGCCATGCGTCCCACTGGCGCAAGTAGGTCGCATGCGCCATTTCGAAGCCATCATGCAGCGCAGCGCGCGCGCGATGCCCCGCCTCGGCGGCGTCGGAGCCGAACGCGAGTACCAGGAGAAATTCTCCGTCGGGCGGAATCTCGATCCCGCCGGTGAGCGCCACATTGCCGTTCTCCGCGCGCGTGTAACTCCACTGCATCGCGTTGTTGGTGGTCAGATCCTTCCAGCCATCCGACGTGCCGACAAATCCCGCCGACCGGTTGAACCACGGCACCGACGACGCCAGCGCGAGCGCCGTTCCCGCCCGCTCGGCGAAGAGCATCGGAATGCCCTTGTGCTCGTCGATCCATGCGGTGTTGCCGGCGCCACGGTTGCCGAGGTGCGGCGCCAGCAGGACATGCAGCCGGTAATCCTGGCGTTTGCCGCCGAGGGCGCTGAAGCGGGTGCGCTGCAGCAGCGCCGGCCGCTGCGGATCGGTGAGGATGTCTTTTTCGATGATATAGCGGTGTTCGAGGCAGATGTTGCGCAGTCGGTAGGCCGGCACGCCGGGGACGATCGATTCGACTTCGTGCGAGGCCTGTCGCTTCTCCTCCGACATGAAGCCGCGACCGTCGGTGACGATGAATCCCATGTCGCGGGTGCAGGCGCGGTCGACGCGCGGGTAATACACCTCGTTGATCACGCCGTGGCTCAACGTGAACCAGAGCTCGCTCGCCTCGCTCAGCGCCGTGCCGACGCCGCTCTTGGCGCTCGACGTCCATCGCGCGGGAATTCCCGGCCACCCCGGAGCAAACGACTCGCCCATGCCGAAAGGTAGTTGGCCGCACTTGCTCTCCGCGTGCGCCGCAATGATGTTGCAGCGCTCTCCCCCCACATCATCGCACCGGCAGATGTTCCGGCGCATTCATCCGAGGATCAGCATGTTGCTTCAGGTCAAACGCCACCACTGGGTCGCCGCAGTTGCAGCGTGCACCGTGGCGATTCCCGCCGCGGCGCAGCGCGTCGTGACCACCGCCGACTATGCCGCGGCGGAACGGTCGATGAACAACCTCCAGGTGACGCAGCTCGCCGCCGAAGGCCAGGTCTCTCCGAACTGGCTTCCCGGCGATCGCTTCTGGTACCGCGAGGGGAGCGGGGCATTCATCCTCGTCGATCCCGCGAAGAAGACCCACGCGCCGGCGTTCGACCAGGTGAAGGTCGCCGCGGCTCTGGCAAAGGCGAGCGGGCAGGCGGTTGACGCGCAGCATCTGCCGTTCACCTCGATCGCATTCACCAGGGATGGTCGCTCGATCATGGTCGCGGTCGACGGGAAGGAATGGAGCTGCGATGCGAAAGGCTCCAGGTGCGCCGCGCTTCCGGCCGGCACGATTCCCAAGGACGTGGGGAACGGTGGCGGTTTCGGCGGCGGTGGGCGTGGCGGACGCGGCGGGCGCGGAGCTGCCGGGGGCGGCGCGCAGTCGTCGCACGGTGAGCCGCTCAACATGGCGCCCGACGGCAAGAAGGGCGTCTTCGTGCACGACTGGAATCTCTGGGTCAAGGATCTCGCCACCGGACAGGAACGGCAGCTGACGCGTGACGGCGTCGAGAATTTCGGCTACGCCACCGATAACGCGGGATGGGTCAACAGCGATCGGGCGATCGGCCTCTGGTCGGCCGACAGCAGGATGATTGCGACGCAGCAGCAGGATCAGCGCGGTGTCGGGTTGATGTACCTGGTGTCGACGCCGAGCGGCGGCCGCTATTCCGCCAACGGCCGCGAGGGCGGACATCCGGTGCTGCAGGCATGGCCGTATCCGCTCCCCGGCGACAGCATCGTCACCACGATCCAGCGGGTGGTGATCAACGTCGAGACCGGGAAGATGGTGCGCTTCAAGATGCCGCCCGACCAGCATCGCGGCACCGTGGTCGACAACCTCAACATGGGCGACATCAAGTGGAGCCCGGATGATTCGTCGGTGGTCTTCGCGTCATCGTCGCGTGACCACAAGCATGTCTGGCTGCGCGAAGCGAACGCCAACACCGGCGACGTGCGCACGGTTTTCGATGAGAGCTCGCCGACGCAGTTCGAAGGCGGCCCCGGCGGGTCGCCGATCTGGGAAGTGATCTGGCCGACGAAGGAAGTGCTCTGGTACTCGGAGCGCGACAACTGGGGCCACTTCTATCTCTACGATCTCGCCACCGGACAACTCAAGAACAAGGTCACGCCCGGCGACGGTGTGACGACCGGCGTCCTTCGCCTCAACGACACGACGCGCACACTCTGGTTCACCGCTGTCGGCCGCGAACCGGGACAGAATCCGTACTACGCGCATTACTATCGCGTGAAGCTGGATGGGACCGGGATGGTGTCGCTGACGCCCGACAACGGGACGCATGCCGCGCAATTCTCGCCGTCGGGGAAGTATGTCGTCGATACCTGGAGCCAGACCGACGTCCCGTACCAGAGTGCGCTGCGCGATGCGACCACCGGTGCGCTGATCATGCCACTGGAGAAGGGCGCCGATCCGGCCGCACTCAAGGCGGCGGGCTGGAATCCGGTGACGACGATCAAGATGAAGGCGCGCGACGGTGCGACCGACATCTACGGGGTGATGTACAAGCCGGCCAACTTCGATCCATCGAAGAAGTATCCGATCATCAACAACATCTACCCGGGCCCGCAGTCCGGCAGCAATGGCGCCTGGGGATTCACGCCGGCCGGTGGCGAAGGGCAGGGACTCGCCAACCTCGGCTTCGTCGTCGTCAAGATCAACGGGATGGGGACGCCGGATCGCGACAAGAAGTTCCACGACGCCTACTACGCGAAAATGGGCGACAATACCCTCCCCGATCAGGTCGCGGGGATGAAGGAACTCGGCCAGCGCTACAGCTGGGTCGACCTCGACAAGGTGGGGATCTACGGGCACTCCGGCGGCGGGTTCGCGACGGCGGATGCGATGTTCCGCTATCCCGATTTCTTCAAGGTCGGCATTTCCGAATCGGGGAACCACGACAATCGCGAATACGAGGATGACTGGGGCGAGCGCTATCAGGGGCTCGACGTGAAGGGAGCAGACGGCACCGACAGCTACACCGCCGAAGCGAACGAGGACTTCGCCAAGAACCTGAAGGGGCATCTCCTCCTCGCCCATGGCACCGTCGACAACAACGTGCCGCCGTACAACACCTTCCTGGTCATCGATGCGCTGATCAAGGCCAACAAGGATTTCGACCTGCTGCTCCTCCCCAACCAGGTCCACGGCTACGGGACCGAATCGGCGTACATGCAGCGCCGGCGGTGGGATTACTTCGTCCGCTATCTAATGGGCGGCGAACCGCCGAAGGAGTACGAGATGGGGACGCAGGGTGGGCGTGGCGGCGCCGCCGGTGGTCGCGGCCGCGCCGGGGGCCGCGGTGGTGCTGCACCCGCGGGGCGCGCCGGATCGGCGGGAGGTGGCGGCGGCCGATAGCCGCCGTCAGCCGCCGTTGAGGACCGCGGTCAGCGCGGCGAGATCAACGGGCTTCACCATGTGATGATCGAACCCGGCGTCGAGTGAGCGGCGCCGGTCTTCGTCCTGGCCCCATCCGGTGAGGGCGACAAGCACGATCTGCCGCCCCCACTCGGCCGTCCGGATTGCGCGCGCGACATCGTAGCCGTTGACCTTTGGCATGCCGATGTCGAGCAGTGCAATATCCGGATGAAAGCGCTCACCCTGCTCGAGCGCTTCCGCCCCGTCCCGTGCCACCGCCAGTTCGTGTCCCATCATCCGCAGCATCATCGCCAGTGAATCGACGGCATCGGCGTTGTCATCCGCCACCAGGATCCGCCGCACCAGGCGGCTGGTCAGGACCGGACCACCCTCCCGCGCGCCGGCGGTCGGCGCGAGGACGAGCGGCAGTCGCACCACGAACTGGCTCCCGGTTCCGAGTCCCTCACTCGTCGCCGACACCGATCCGCCGTGCATCTCCACGATGCGGCGCGTCAGTGACAGCCCGATGCCGAGACCCGACCGCGCCTGTTCGAGGGAGCGGTCCACCTGGGTGAACATGTCGAAGATGGTATCGAGCATCTCCGCGGGAATGCCGATCCCGGTGTCGCGCACGGTGACCACCGCCTCGCGCCCGCTTCGCTCCACGGTGAGCCAGACGCGGCCGCCGGTTTCGGTGTACTTGATGGCGTTGCCGAGGAGATTGCCGAACGCCTGCGCCAGCCGCGTCGGATCGGCGTCAATGTGCAGCGGCGACGGCGGCATGATGAGCTTGAGCGAGTGCCCGGACTGGCGCAGCAACGGACCGACCGTTTCGAGCGCCAGGTGCACCACGGCGGCAAGATCGGTCGTCTCGCGGCGAAGCTCCAGGCGATTGCTGGTGATTCTCGAGACATCGAGGAGGTCGTCGATCAGCCGGACCATCTGCTGCAGCTGCCGCTCCATGATCCCACCGACCCGCTCGACCGTCGCGGGATCGTTCTGCGACAGCCGGACGACGCTCAGCGCGTTGTGCAGCGGCGCGAGCGGATTGCGCAGCTCGTGTGCCAGCACGGCAAGGAACTCATCCTTGCGGCGGTCCGCTTCGCGCACCCGCTGCTCGGCCCGGCTCCGCTCGGAGATGTCGCGGAAGACCAGTACCGCGCCGACGATCGTCTCACCGGCGCCGCGAATCGGTGCGGCGCAATCATCGATCGGCCGTTCGGTGCCATCGCGCGCGATCAGGACGCTGTGATTCGCGAGCCCCACGATCACGCCATCGCGGAGTGCACGGAGGGCAGGGTTGGGGACCCGCTCGCGGGTATCGTGGTTGATGACGTCGAAGACGACATCGAGCGGATGACCGGCAGCGTCGTCGGTCTGCCAGCCGGTAATTGCCTCGGCCACGGGATTGAGGAAGGTGACGCGGCCATCGGCGTCGGTAGTGATCACGCCATCGCCGATGCTCGCCAGCGTGATCCGGAAGAGCTCCTTCTGCTGATTGAGTGCGGCCGCGGCCTGTTCCCGCACCCGGACCTTGCGCCGAACGAGGTAGAAGAGCGCCGCGAGGGTGAGGAACTCGAGCGCCCCCGCGAGGACGAGCCCGGTGATGGCGAGGTCGCGCTGGCGCACGGCGCCGCCGCGGCGCTCGGTGAGCAGCGAGTCCTCATCGCTCACCATGTCGCGCACCTGGGAGCGGATCCCGTCCATCGTCGCCTTGCCGTGGCCGGACGTGACCAGCCGCTCCGCCGCCGCGAACCCTTCGTCCTGCCGCAGGGCGATTGTCTGCCGCATGTCGTCGAGCTTGTCGGCGATGGCGCGACGCAGCTCGGGGATCCGCTCGTGCTGGCGCGGATTGTCGCGCGTCATCGTGTCGAGCGAGCGCACCCGGCCGGGGAGGGCGCCGAGCGCCATGTGGTACGGTTCGAGGTATTCCGGGTCGCCGGTGATGACGAACCCGCGCTCGCCGGTCTCGGCGTCTTCAGTGCTGGCGAGGACCAGTCCCAGGGCGTCGAACACGGCGTACGTGTGCGAGACGTCGGCGGCGCTCCGGTAGAGGAAGGAGGTGCTCTGGATCGCGAGGATGGTATTGCCCGCCGTCACCGCCAGGGCCACGGCGATGCCGATCGAGTACACCTTGTCGATGGGATACTTCATCGATGTCCCGGGAATCCACGATACACGAGGAGCACGTCGCGACCTGCCGCGGCGCAGCGACCAGAGCATCGTATCGTGGCAGGGCGCCCGGTGGCAAGGCGGGGCCGATCATCCCGCCCGCTGCGTCAGGCGGTACAGAGCAGCGGATCGTGCGAACCACCGGGCGACAACAGTACCGAAAGTGGGTCGTTGACCGGCGACGTATTCACGATGACGACCGAGAGCGCAAGCGACTGCCCGTCGCGTCCGCCGTTGATCTGGAGCTCCGCGCCGGGCGAGTGCATGATGTTGCCGGTCACTGTCAGCGAGGTCGAGGTGGCCATGATCTTGCCATCGCTGGTGAGGACGATCGGCCCGTACGTGGCGTGGAGACACGGCATGTCGAGGACCGCGCCGGTCGCCGTCGCAGAAAAATGGAGGTTGTCGGCGGTCCAGTAGCCGATCAGCGTGTCACTGCTGGGCGCGTCGTGGCATCCGGCGAGCAACACGCCGGCCGCCAGGGAGAGAAGTACCGCCGGTGCTCGCATGCGACCTCCCCGGATGCAGGTGTGGATCGAACCCCCTGCGTGAGAGGACCTCGTCCACCAGCCAAAGGTCACCTGCCGGGGCTATGCGGTGTGGCCAACCTCGAAATCGCGGAGCCGC
Source organism: Gemmatimonadales bacterium (assembly GCA_036500345.1). Lineage (NCBI taxonomy): Bacteria > Pseudomonadati > Gemmatimonadota > Gemmatimonadia > Gemmatimonadales > Gemmatimonadales bacterium. The sequence continues at coordinate 43,849 of DASYCE010000027.1, forward strand.
CGGATGCAGTAGCCGAGGGCGGCCGCCGTGACCACGCCGCTCATGATGTACGCCCGGGCGTGCGGCAGTTCGGCAGTGAAGACGGCCGCGTCCGCCTTGGCGATCGCGTCGGTGACGCTCATCATGTACTGCCGCACGCTGAAGGTCCGGGTCCCCGCGAAGAGTCGCGACAGCACCCCTTCCCAGACCACGAGATAGACCAGACCAACAAGCATTCCGCGGCGCGTGATCAGGCCGAGCGCCAGGAAGATCGCGGCGTAGAGAATGCTTCCCAGCACCGCTCCGGCCGCGAAGCCGACGCCGAGATTGGTTGAGCCGGTGCCGCGCAGCAGGATGATCCCGACCAGCGCGACCGACGCGCCGTTCAAGGCGAGCGCCAGCGCGGCGGTCACCACGAGCTTGGTGATCGCGATCGTGGATCGTTCGGTCGGCTTGGTGAGCAGATAGACGACGGTGCCGTCATCGATCTCGGCGCCAAATCCGGCGCTGGCGAGGACCAGCGCGATGATCGGCACGACGACCGTGAATGCCACGGTGGAGCAGATGTCGACCGCGGCGTTGAGACGTTCGGCGTTGTCCTGCAGGTACGGCCGCAACACGAGCGCCATCACGACCGGGAGTGCGGCGAGGATCGCCACGATGATCCAGCGCCGCCGCGCCAGCGATTGCCGAATCGTGAGCTCGGCGATGGCGCGATTGATCGGCGCGGTCATCGCTGCACCAGGTAGGAGAAGACGCTTTCGAGCGACTCGTCGCTGGGAAGCACCTCGGTGAGCGAGATCGACGCGTCGCGAGCGAGCACCGGCAACGCGCGGGCAAATGCGCCAAGGTCGGCGGTCCGAATGGTGAGACCCGACGGCGCGATCTCGACGCTCGTGGTCGCGGGCTGCGCCATCAGCGCGGAGGCGAGTCGACGATCGTCGCTCGATCGCACCGTGAAGGTGTGCGGCCGGTCGGTCATCAGCTGGCGAATGACGCGGCTCGGGCCGGACGCCGCGAGGCGCCCGCCGATCAGCACCAGCACGGTATCGGCGATCCGATCGACTTCCTCGAGGATGTGGGACGACACGAGGATCGTCCGGCCGCGCTCCGCCAGTTCGCGCAGCAGCGTCATCATCTCGAGCCGCTGCTTCGGATCCATCCCGTTGAACGGCTCGTCGAGGAGGAGAATCTCCGGGTCGTGCACCAGCGTCGCGGCGATCTTGGCGCGCTGCCGCATCCCCTTGGAATACGTCCCGATCGGCCGGTGCTGCGCTGCCTCGAGGTCGACCATCCGGATCGCCCGCGCGGCGGCAGCGGCGGGGTCGGCGACGCGCTGCAGCCTCGCGTTGAGCCGCGCGAACTCGAACGCGCTCAGGAACGGATACACCGCTTCCGACTCGGGGACGAATCCGATGGCGCGATAGACCGCGGGATGCTGCCACGCAGCTATATCATTGATCAATACAGTGCCGTTCGACGGCCGCAGCAGGCCGGTGATCATGTGGAGCAGCGTCGACTTGCCGGCGCCGTTGGGGCCGAGCAGGCCGGTGATCCCGGGCGACAGGGTGAACGAGACGTCGTTGACCGCGACGATGTTGCCGTACCACTTGGAGGCATTCGTGACGGCGACGGTCACGTCTCGACCCGCCGGTACCGCCAGGTCAGGACGCCGCCCGCGAGGATGAGGAGACCGCAGGTCGTGACCAGGAAGATCGATCCCGGGAGCGACGCCGTATCGAGCAGGCCGCGCGGACGACGGAAACGCTGACGCACCACGGGCGGATGTCCGCCGCGTCTCGCCTTCACCGAATCGGGGAGGGAATCGAATCGCGCGTTCATCCTGGCTTGGGCAGCCACCTGCTCCACCGAATCGGTGAACTGCCGCTGGGCGAATGTCGAATCGCCATGCGTCGTGTCGAAGACCCAGCGGGTGAATCCGATCCCCACGTCGGCGGGAGACGCCAGCACCAGGTACCGCATCTTCGCCGGACGATTGAGCACCAGCGGCAGAATGAATGCGCTGGTGAGAATGAACACCGTGAGAATCGCCGCCGTGGCGAACGGCCGGCGCGGAATCAGCGCGGCGAGCGTGAGTGACACGCTCGACAGCAGCAGCGAGACGCCAGCAGCTCCGATCAGGATTCGCGGAATGATCGACACCGAATCGCGCGCCGCGGTGAAGACGTTGTCGGCCGCGAACCAGGTCCCGACGAGCAGAACGATGTGCGGCAGGAGCGCCACGACGAAGAGCGCTGTGAAGAGCGCACCGAGTCGTGCGAGCACGTAATCCGAACGACTGATGGCGCGGGAGAAGTACAGCGCCAGGACGCGATATTGCTGATCGCCGGTGACAAGCTCCGGTGTCTGGAAGGCGCAGAAGAGGGCAAAGACCCAGACGGTGGTCCGGAAATACGTGGCGTGGGTGAAGAGCTGTACCGCGTTGCCGGCGAGACCGACCACCGCGACCTGGATCACCGCCGGAATCAGGATGAACGCCACCAGCGCGACCGGCGGGATTTTGGCGCGGACCCCTCGGCCCAGGCCGAAAATGGCGCGGAGTCCGTGCACGTAGAGCGCTCGCATCGCGCCGGCACGCCCGAGCCGCTTTCCGTCGTAATGCTGGTAGCCGATGTCGTAGATCGCACCGGCGGGACGCGGCACGTCGGGTGTCCCCGGTGTGGCGGTCATGCGGTCAGGCCTGACATCGCGACCGGTGCCGATTCGCGGTGAAAGAGATCTTCGAGCCGGTCGCGGCGCCGCGCGATTCGCAGCAATCCCACGCCGCCATCCGCCGCCAGATCGCGCACCAGGTCCCACGGTGGATCGCCGTCGATCGTGATCAGGATGGCGCCGTCACTGCCCCGGCGGACCGCCAACCCGTGTTCGCCGAGGCGCTGCACAAAGCGGTCGGCGTCGCCGATCACTTCGACCGCGAGCATCTCGGTCTCGCGGGTGAAGACGTCGATCGGCGCGGCGCGCAGCAGCCGGCCGCCGTCGATCGCGACGAGGTAATGGCACACCTGCTCGATTTCGCCGAGGAGGTGTGAGGCGAGAATCACGCTGATCCCGAATTCGTTTCCGGTGCGCTGGATCAGCTCGAGCATGTCGGTGCGGCCGGCGGGGTCGAGCCCGTTGGTCGGTTCGTCGAGGAGGAGCAACTTCGGATCGTGGACCAGTGCCTGCGCCAGCTTGACGCGTTGCTTCATCCCGGTGGAATAGCCGCCGATCGGGCGATACCGCTCGTCGTACAATCCGACATGGCGGAGCATCTCCGCGGCGCGCTCTCTCGCCGCCGCCGCCGGGAGGCCGGAAACGCGCGCCAGGTGCGTCACGAGATCAGTCGCCGTCTGATCGGGCGGAAGGCAGTCAAATTCGGGGATGTAGCCGAGGTACTGACGCAACTCCGGTCCCTGCGTCGTCGCGTCGAAGCCGAGGACGGAAAGCGATCCGCTGGTGGGACGCAGCAAGCCGAGAATGATCTTGAGGAAGGTGCTCTTCCCGGCGCCGTTGGCGCCGACGAGTCCGATCACGCCCGGCTCGACCGAGAGCGTAAGGCCGTCGAGCGCCGTCACCCCACCGGGATACCGCTTGGTCAGCTGCGTGGTGCTGAGCAGAGTCATTGCAGCACCAGGACAACGCACCGTGATGTGAAGGGCACGTTGGTAATGTAGCGAATGGGAACAACAAAGGGACCGCCGGAGCGGTCCCTTGTTGCAGCCATGAAACTGTTTCGGTTCAGCGAACGATCAGCGTCACCATTCCGTCGGCGCTCGATTCGCCGCCACGCGTCACTTTGTAGGTAAAGGTGTCGGTGCCGACGAAGGTCGGCGACGGGGTGTAGGTGAAAGCGCCGTTGGCATCCACGACCACCGTGCCGTGAGCCGCCTTCCGGACCAGCGATGCCGTTGGCGCTTCAGCGCCGCCGCGACCGCCGCCACCGGCGAGCCCCGGCGCCCGGATCGACGCGGCGTGTGCCTTTGCGACAACTACGACGTGCGGAATCGCCGTCGGCCCCGCGGCGATCTGATTGGCGCCTCCGCGCGGCGCAGGCGTCGGAATCGCCGGCATCTTGTCGGCCGGGAAGCGCGGGACCATGTCGTCACGATCGGCGAGCGCGAGCATCGTCGCGGCGGTGATCACCGCGTTCTTCATCACGTCGTCGGGGATGATCCGTTCGTAGGTGTCGAGATTCGAATGCCAGGTGGTGGAGTTATACGCGATCGGATCCTGGCGCGCGCCGATTCCCGGCAATCCTGCGACCGCAAACGCCCCATTGTCGCTGCCGCCTTCGACGCGCGCGCTGGACGCACCGGCGCCGTAGATCCCCCACTTTTCCCACGCCTTCAGATATGGAGCCAGCACATCGGCCGCGGCTTGCGGTCCGAAGATGGAGGCGCCCCGCACCAGGCCGGTGCCGTCATCGATGTTCCAGTAGGCGTCGAGCTTGGCGAACTCCGGCTTGGGATTCTCGGCGGAGCCGAAATGGTTCGCGACGTAGGCGAAGGAGCCGAGAAGACCTTCCTCCTCGCCGCTCCAGAGTGCCACCCGGATCGTCCGGCGCGGCTTGGCGCCGATCGCTTCGAGAATTCGCGCCGCTTCCATCATGATGGCGCAGCCGATCGCGTTGTCGGTGGCACCCGTGGCGCTGGTCCACGAATCGAGGTGTCCGCCGAGCATCACGACTTCGTCGGCCTTGTCGGTGCCGGGGATCTCGCCGACGGTGACATAGGACGTTTTCCCCTGCGGGTAGAACGTATTCTGGACATTGAATTCGGCGGTAACCGGCGTGCCATCCTGGATGATCCGCCAGATCCGGCCGTAGTCATCGGTGCGAAGGATGATCGCGGGAGGCTGCGGCGTGGTGTCGTCGTAGATCTGGCCGCCACCGTTCTGTGCCACGATCTCGCCGGGAATGCGGCCACCGCCCTGCGCACGCAGGAGCAGCCCGGGCTGATTGTCGCGCGCCAGCGCCTGGATCGCCTGATTCACTTCCGCCGCCGACACCTTGCCGGCCGGCGTCGGTTCACCGCCCCGGCCACCGCGTGCGCCGCCAAACCCGTTCCCTCCGCGGCCACCGCAGGCGGCGCCGCGTCCCCCGCCGCCGCGACCACCACGCCCCGCTCCGGCGGCGTTGGGATCGCGCGGCACGAACATCTCCCTTGCGGCGCTGTCGCTGATGCGCGTCGCCGTCGGGCAGAAGTCGACCGGCACGTCGGCCGGCGGTCCCACCATCACGATGCCGCCCTTTACTCTCGGCGCCATCTTCGCGAGATACGCCGTGAGCTCTGCCGGGGTCGGATCGACCGGCGCTTCGAGCGCCACGATCGAACCGCTGATCGGTCCCCTGGTCGACGGCGACCACGGCTGCGCTTCGAACTTGACGTTGAACTTGACGGGCGACGTCACCCAGCCGGTCATCCGTCCCGGCATCCAGCCAACACCCTTCCAGGTGAACGGTTCGAGGTGCGCGTTCTGCATCCCGAACGAGGTCATCGTCTTGACCGCCCAGTTGGCCGCGGCCACATGGTTGGGCGAGCCGATCGGACGGGGACCATAGACGTCGGTCAGGTAATGCTCGATCCACATGATCTTCGAATGCTGCATCCCCTCGGCCTCGATCTTCGCGTTCATCGCGGTGTCGATCTTTTCGGGGCCTTGGGCGAGGAGCGTCGCGGGAATGGAGAGGGCGATCAGTGGTATCAGCGCCTTGCGTAACATCGAACCAACTCCGGGTCTGGAAGAGGTGAGGAAATAGATAATGCCTCGATGTGCCAATGCCGACAAGGCGACGGGCGTTGCAATTCGACCGTTGCGCCGATCACTGCTTGTAGACGACGCCGTTCTTCATCACGAACGTGACGTGCTTGAGCGTGGAGATGTCGACCGTCGGGTCGCCGTCGACCGCGATGAGATCGGCCCAGAGCCCAGGCTTTACCATCCCGATGCGATCGTCCATCTGCAGCATCTTCGCGTCGGTCGACGTCGCAGCGATGAGGGCGTCGATCGGCTTCATCCCGAACTGGACCATGAGGATCAATTCCTTGGCGTTGTCGCCGTGGGAGAAGACGCCGACGTCGCTGCCGCTGCCGATCATCACGCCGGCCTTCATCGCCTCCTGGAACGAGGTCCGCTTCGTCTCGAGCGAGCGCGGCAGCGAATCGCCGATGTGATAGCGCCCGGCCTGCTCCAGTTGCGATTCACCGGCGGCGACCGTCGGGATGAAATAGGTGCCGTGTTCCTTCATCAGCTTGAAGACCTCGGGCGTTCCGGCATCGCCGTGTTCGATGGTGCGCACGCCTGCGAGAATCGCACGGCGCATCCCTTCCGGTGACGTGGCGTGTGCGGCGACCGGGCGCCCGCCGGTATTGGCGACGTTGACGATCAGCTTCATCTCGTCCTCGGTGAAGCCCGGCTCCGTTTCCCCGTTGGGGCCGTACCGATAATCTGCGTAGATCTTGATCCAGTCGGCGCCGTGCTTCATCTGATCGCGCACCACGCGCGAAATCCCGTCGACGCCGTCAGCCTCCTCGGCGCCCTGCGGAATGTCGTCGGTGTACTCGGTGGCGAATCCCTTCGGGCCGTACTCGCCGGTCGACACGATCGCGCGGGTCACGACGAACATGCGCGGCCCGGGGATGATGCCCTGATTGATCGCCATCTTGAGCCCGACGTCGGCATAGCCGGCACCCTCGGTGCCGAGATCGCGGACCGTGGTGAATCCCGCCAGCAACGTCGAGTCGGCGTGAATGACGGCGCGGGCAACGCGCAACGCTTCCGGTTCGTGGAGAACCTGGTCATTCCACGACGTCTCGTTGTACGGATGCAGCATCATGTGCGAATGTGCTTCGATCAAGCCGGGAAGGAGCGTCGTATTGGGAAGGTCGATCGTCCTCGTGTCGGCGGGCGCGTTGATCTGTGCGCGCGGCCCGACGGCGACGATCTGGTTGCCGCGAACGAGGACCGCCCAGCCTTCGTGCGGCTTGCTGCTGGTGCCGTCCCAGACGCGTGCCGGCGTGAGCAGTGTGGCCGGTCCGCTCGGCGCGCCTCCCCGGCCCTGACGGCCCTGGGCGACGAGTGCGACGGGAACAAGGAGCGCGGCGAGGATCAGCTTCATGGCGAAATCCCGAGTCAGGCGACCGAGTGTGATTGCGGTGAGTCTCGATAATGTAGCACGGGGGACGGTGGTCGTGTCGCGACGCATCGCGTGAATCGTCTCTGAGCGTATCCGGTTCGACGTGTAACACGGGGACTTCCACTCGAGAGAGCGCATGATCGTCGTCGGGTCGGCCTGGTGAGGCGAGGAGCGGTGAGAAAGACGGCGCCGCGTGGCGTCGCGGCGGTCCGGCCTGTTTCCGACGCGCGTGCAGCGCAACTGCGGTACGTGGACGACAGCGGGCCCGGGATCCGTCGGTCCCGCTCGGGACGGGGATTCTCCTACACCGCGGACGATGGAGGCGCCGTTCGTGAAGCGTCGACGCTGGCGCGCATCGGTTCGCTCGCGATTCCGCCAGCCTGGACGGCGGTGTGGATCTGTGCGACGGCGAACGGGCACCTGCAGGCGACCGGACGGGACGCGCGCGGCCGGAAACAGTATCGGTATCACCCGCGATGGCGCGTCGCCCGCGACGAGACCAAATACGAACGGATGCTCTCGTTCGGCCGGGCGCTGCCCAGGATCCGCGCAGCAGTTGCCCGGGATCTGGCGCTGCCGGGAATGCCTCGCGAACGGGTCCTGGCGACGGTCGTTCGCCTGCTCGAGGCGACGCTGGTGCGGGTCGGCAATGAGGAATACGCCCGCACCAATCATTCCTTCGGGCTGACGACGCTGACCGATCGGCATGTGGAAGTGGATGGCAGCCGCATCCGCTTCCACTTCCGCGGAAAGAGCGGCAAGCCGCACGACATCACGATGACCGATCGGCGGCTGGCGCGCCTGGTGCATCGCTGCCGCGACCTTCCCGGGCAGCACCTCTTCCAGTATCTCGATGACCACGGCGAACCGCAGCCGATCGAGTCCGCCGACGTGAATCAGTACCTGCGAGAGATCTCGGACCACGACTTCACGGCGAAGGACTTTCGCACCTGGGCCGGTACCCTGCTCGCTGCGCAGCAACTTGACTCGTCGGACGCCGCGGCCGATCAGGATGACGCGGGCGAACGCCGTGCCACAGGGATCGGCAGCGCGATCGCCGCCGTCGCGGCGCGACTCGGCAATACTGTCGCCGTCTGCCGCAAGAGTTACATCCACCCCGCCGTGCTGCAGGCGTTCCGCGACCGCGCACTCTACGATCGCTGGGTGCGAGCGTGCCTACGGCGGACGTGCCGCGACCATCTCGACGCGGATGAAACGGCGCTGCTTCGATTCCTCGCCGCGGACCGCACCGCCGGCGACTAGATCGGTCATCCGATCAGAGCGTCGCCGTGTGCCGCGTAAGCGTGACGTCGGTCGGGACGAAAGGCTTGCTCATCAAGGTGGCGGGGCGCGGCGGCAGCGGACCGGCTGATGGCGGCGGCAGTCCATCGACCGACGAGATGATCGTGAACCGTGCCGGCATTGGGGAATGCGCCGTGAACCAGAGATCGACACCTTCTTGCGGCACACCGAAGTAGCGCAACAACGTTCCATCGGCCCCTCGGCGATAGGACGGTCGATACCGGGCGTCGCCGCCGTTGACGAGGACGCGGCCGTTGATCGTCATGTCGGTGATGCCCACGCTGGTATCGACGACGATCTTGACCGACTCACCGGGAGCGTGCTGCGCGAGATGCATGTGAATCCGCCGTCCACCCGGTACCGCACTGCTCAGCACTGATCCCGGAAAGGCGGTGTCGGGCGCGACGGGCGCTCCCTCGCGCGCAAGGAGCTGGATGCCGGGCCGCGCCAACGACCAGTCATCAAAGGTGCGCCGCGTTGGGGTTGGGCCGAGGATGGGCGTGGTCCACTGGTCGGCACGACGATCAAACGACGCCCACCATTGGTGGCCGGTGGTCGCATCGTGGAGGAAGAGCAGCGAGTCCGGTTGTTTGCGCGTTGCGGTGAATCCCGAGCGCGCTTCCGCGATCACGAGTCCGCCGACGCATGCGATCGCTGCCGCGGCCACGATCCAGCTGCGCGACCTGCCGAGGAGAGCGATCGGCAGAATCAGCAGCGACATCATGAGGCCGATCAACGCCGCGCAGAAGGTGAGCAGATTGGCAGTGAGTGCCACCTCGAGCGCATGGATCGTCGGCGGCCACAGGATCAGCGCCGGAACCGCCGCGAGCGCGATCGCTGCTGGTGGCTGACGGTTGCGTGAGCGAGCATGCAGCCAGCATGCTGCGCCGATCATCGCGGCGGCGAGGGGCAACGCAAAGATGTACGTCGCGCCGGGAAGGAGGAATGCGGCGGCGATGCCGACGATCGCCCAGAGGAACAGGGCAACAGCGCTGAGTTCGAGCGGCGTTGCGCGTCGTTCGAACCGGCGAGCAAGCGCGATCGCGATCGTCGTGGTCCATCCCGCACACGCCAGCAGGTACCAGCGCGAATTGTACGGATCGCCCTGCAGGATCTCGGCGTACCCCGAGTGGACGTGCAGGATTGCGCGCCACGCGATCGCCGTTGCCACCGCGGGAACGATCACGATCATCGCAACAAGGATCGCGCCCAATCCCGTGCCACGGGCGGAGAGCGAGCCGCGGCGCACGGCGAGCGCGGCCAGGATCAGCAACCCGAGCAGTTCGACGATGGCGATCGGCACCGCAAGCGATGCCGGATAATGGACCACACCAAGGAGCGGGGCGCTGAAGTAGATCGCGTCGTGGGTGCGCTCCGGTCCTCGATCGATCGCCAGCTGGCGAACGAGGCCGATGGCGTAATCGCCCATCTGCTGCACGACTCGCGGATCGAGCGACGTGATATCATCGATCGGCGTGTGGTAATGCGTGAATCCGTCGATGTTGGCGAAGTTGAGTGCGCCGACCGGAAACGCCGAATCGAGCCAGATGCTCATGTCGGTGTCACTCTGCAGGTGTCGGTACACTTCGCCGGTGAGCGAGTTGGTGCGGGCATCGTCGACGCTCGTGGCGATGGCAGCGATCAGCGGCGCGTTCCCGGGTGACGTCTGGAACATGTACACCGGGCCGCGGTCGCCACGCGTGTCGAGGTTCAGCACGGTCCCGACATCCTTCGCCCACGGATGGAGATTGACGAACGCTTCCGCGCCGAGGAGCCCCTCCTCTTCGGCATCCGAGAACAGGACGATCACGTCGCGAGGAAGCGGGGGCGAGCTCTGCATCGCACGCACCGTCTCGAGGATTGTCGCGACGCCAACGGCGTCGTCTCCGGCACCCGGGCCGCGGGGGACGGCATCGTAGTGCGCCGTGAGCAGGATCGCCGGCGCGCCGGGCGTTCCGCGAATCCGGCACACCACGTTGGCGATGGTGGCAGCAAGCGGTCCGGAGAGTGTATTGAAGCCGGTCCCCGACTGGACATGGGCGTCGCCGCATCCGAGTGCGCGCAATCGATCAACGAGATAGTCGCGGATCCGGTCATGCTGTGCTGTGCCGACGGCGTGCGGTGCCGCCGCGATCACGCGCAGATCGGCCATCGCGCGTTCGGCCGAGAACGCGGAGGGCGGTGCGGTGGCGGGGACGACGCGCGGCGATCCGGTACTGGCGAATCCTGCCCAGAGCGCTGCCGCGAGAATCGCGGCCGCGACGACTTCACCGCCTCGGCCGGCGCGCACCGACGTCGCACGATCTTCAATCACGCAGATCGCTCCTGGTGAAGCGGTAGGAGGGAAGGTGTCGGGGCGACGCCGGAAGCGCGAGGGCCCGCCGATCGGCGGGCCCGGGGACGCTACTGCACGCAGTCGGCGCGGGGGTCCGGCTTGCTGTGGTCGACGACCAGACGATGATCGAGATTGGCCACATGCCGGGCGAGGTCGGCCATGAAGTTCGTGACCTGCGCCATTCGCGAGTAGTCGATGTACTGCGGCTCATCGGTCAGCTGATGATAGTCGGCGTGGCCGCCGGTGGTGAAGAAGGCGATCGGGATGCCGTAGCGGGCATACTCGTAGTGATCGCTGCGGCAGTAGATCTGCTGCGGATGGTGGTCGGCGTCCATCGAGTAGTCGAAATGCAGGCCGTGCGCTCCCGACTTGTTCACCGACTCGACGAGATCGCCGAGCTCGGTGGAGAGGCGGCGCGATCCGACCACCTGCAGATAGCCGGGACCACCGTGCAACGGCGTGCCGCTGATGCTGTTGCCGGTCTCGTCGGTGACAGCCCCGCGCCCCACCATGTCCATGTTGAGTTCGGCCACGATCGAATCGCGCGGCACGGTGGGATGATCGGTGAACCACTGCGAGCCCCACAACCCTTCTTCCTCTCCGACGTGCCAGACAAAGAGAATGGAGCGCTTCGGCTTGACCGGCTGGGCGGCGAAGTACTGCGCCAGTTCCAGGACGCTCATGCTCCCCGATCCGTCGTCATCGGCACCGTTGAAGATCGAATCGATCCGGGCAGACTTGCCGTGACTCTCGCGCCGCACCGTCGCGAGGATGGCGTTGACGTCCTGCTGCTGCACCGGATTCAGCACCGGCGGCGGATCATCGGCGCCGCCTTTGCGAAAGAGATGATCGATCAGATAGATCGAGTCGTGCGCCATCGGCTGCATGATGTCGGTCAACGGAACCGGCGCGGCCGCGCTGCCAACGGTGCCGATATGATCGTTGTGGGCGCCGATCACGACGTATTCGCCGCGAAGCGCGGGATCACTCCCCGGCAACAATGCGATCACGTTGCGGACCGGGAGGTTGTACGCGGGGCTGCGGGTGTAGCGCAGCGCGCCGGACACCGTGCCACCCGCTGCACCGCGTTCAAGCCCGTCGAGCGCATGCCCCATCAGTCGTTCGGCGGCAGCACCGGTGACATACATGTAGATCGGCGCATCCTGGTCCCGCATTCCGGCTTGCGGGGTGTGATACGCCTGCCGCTCCGCCGGCGAAAAGGCCTCGAGCCCGACGACCGCGATGCCGGCAGCGGTCGAGAAACGACCGGTGACCTCCGGACGCGACGGAATGCCGCGCGGATTGGTCGCTCCGGTCGCCGTCGATGTGATCACCACGAATTTCCCCGCCGCCTCGGCCGCCGTGATCACCGAGTTGGAATCCGACCAGACACCGCCGTAGATCACCTGGACGCCGTTGAGCGGGCGCAATGGCGCGCCGGGATCGCGCGGGAGGAAATCGACCCAGGGAGTGAGCGCGGTGCCGGCGACGGAGATCGTGCTGGTCGAATCAAAGGTGCGCAGGTCGATCGGCACGGCGACCGGCTGGAAATAGGTGGCGTCGACACCGCCGGGGAGGAGGCCGAAGCGCTTCACTTCGCTGGCGATGTACTCGACGCCTTTGACGTTCCCGGCCGTACCGGTGCGACGACCCATCATCGAATCCGCGGCAAATGCGAAGAGCCTGGTCCGCAGATCGGCCGGCGTGATCGCAGCGGTGGTCGGTGTCGGTGCGTGCGTGGTGGGGAGGAGGAGTGCCGCCCACGGATTGGCGGGCTGCGTCGCGGGCGTCGCTGCACGCGTCTGTGCGACGAGGCAACCGGGGAGCAGCAGGACTGCGGCCACAGCACGCACGAAATGACGAGTGGGCATCGACGATCTCCTCGCAGGGTACGACGTGGACGGCAGCAGGATACGCTGCCGGGGCCCGACGATCGCCGAGCCCCGGTGGTTTCGGTGGACGTCAGAATCGAGTCAGGTCACACCCGCATGTAATCTGCCCGCCACGCCTTGACCATCTGCTTGATGGCATCCTGGTCGTGAATGCGCTGGTCGAGCACCGACCGCGCCAGTTCGGGAAGCTCGGCGTCCGACGCGAAGCGGAGTGCGATGAATTGATCGCGAGTGAATTCGGGGATCCGGTTGCGCAGGTCGTCCGGCAGCAACCGCTCGAATCGCAGCTGCTCTTCGAGGCGAATGACCCGGTCCTGCACCGTTGTCGCAAACCGGCGGGCGGTGAGAAAGAGGATCACCAGCGCCAGCGCGACCGCGACGCCGACGATGTTGTCGAGGATCGGATAGCGGATCGCCATCACGATCGAGTAGAGCAGGTTGAGATAGAAGATCGGCCCCGCCACGAAATGGAAGAGCGGGATGTACCGCGCATGATTCTTCAGGTCCTGCGAGAGAGGATGGCTCATCGTCAGCTCGCCGGGAAGTAGTGGCAGCCCACCTGCTGCGCCTGCAGCACGGCGAAGAAGCCGGACGGTTGCAGAATGACGCCCGGGACGAGCATGTCGATCGCCTTCTTGCGTGCGTCGTCGGCGGAGAGCTTGTCGGCCTTCTGCAGCATCGCGACCATCCCGCCAAAGGCCAGATTGCACGCCAGCACGATCCCGCCGGCAGCCACAAACGCCGGAATGTTGTAGTCAGCCATCGACGCCGGTGCGCCGGCCTGGACGCCGCTCACCGGATTGACCGTGGACCACTTCTTCGTCCTGGGATCCTTGATCTTGTTTTCCTTGCCACACTTGAATCGTTCCCAGAAGGCGTCGTTCATCACCAGCGGAATCCCCTCGTGGCGGAAGACGACGATTGCAGTCAGGTCCTTGGCGTCGCCGCCGTAGACCTCCTGGTACTCCTTGCGCCACGCCTGCGCCCGGAAGATCGCTGCCCCTTCGGACAGGCCGGGCGAATCGAAGACCGCCCGCATCCTGCCCGTGGCGCGATCGGTCCAGCTCATGTCCCATTTGGTGCTGACCGGACGCGGGATCGAATCGCGCGTCGCCCGGGCGGGAAACGGTATGCCGGCCGCGGCGGCAGCGCCACCAGCGCCGAGCCAGCTGAGGAAATCGCGGCGGGGTGTGGTCATCGGGATCTCGGTGGCTGGAGGGTAAGAATCTCCTCCAAGTATATCGTGTCGCGAGACCGGCCTCACCCCCGCCGATACTGCAGCGCCTCGTCGAGGTAGGGGTCGCCGGCGGGGAGCGCAGCCAGCGGCCTGGCACGCACCGCAGCCACGGCGATCAGCGCGCCGGCCACCGCAATCACCGCCGCGACGTCTACCAGGCGGAGCTGGAGGGTCGGACTTGTCGCCGGGCGGATCATCCAGAAGATCTCCGCCAGGTAGACCACGACGATCCAGACCGCGAGCGCAACCAGCGCCCGGGGGCTTCGCTTGATCCGGCGAAGTAGCAGGAGGACGAACGGGACCGCAAAGAGCCCGATGAACGTCGCCGCCGCGAGGACGTTCCAGCCGCCTTCGACGCGGGTACGGTACCACGCCGCCTCGACCGGAATATCTGCGATCCAGATGATGAGAAACTGCGAGAATGCGAAGTAGGCCCAGAGGATCACGAACGTGAAGAGCAGCGTCGCCAGCGCACTGCCCTGATCGGCGGTGATTGCCCGCCGCCATCCGCGCGATCCGGAAACGGGAGCGAAGGCGAGAATGATCATCACCGCGAGGGCCGCGACAATTCCGCCGACCAGGAGGAGCGCTCCGTAGATCGTGGAATACCAGCTCGGCTCCAGTGACATCGTCCAATCGAACGCCGCGAAGGTCCCCGAAATGATCGTCACGAACAAACCGACGGTGCTCAGCCGGCGGAGCGCAGCGGTCGACCGGACGATTCCCGTCGCGGGCGCGCGGTCCTGATAGAGCGCCCACCCACGCAGCCGCTCCGCGATCCATACCCAGAGGATCAGATAGATCGCGGTGCGTACCGTGAAGAAGCCCGGAGAAAGCCAGATGGCGCGATGCGCGCTCGTGGCGCCGTGCGTCCAGGGATAGAGCCACCGGATTCCCACAATCAGCGGTATTCCCAGGATGGCAAGCACCGGAAACGGTGCGACGATCATCAAGGCGATGCGGCGCAGGACCACGAACCAACGCGCGCCGACCAGGTGGCTCATCATGATCTGCAGTGCGGCGCCGAGCATGATCGTGGCTGCGCACACGAACGCGACGAGATACGCCGACATCGCAGCCCGCGGGTCGGCCACGAATTCGACCACCCAGAGGAGTGCGCCGAGAATCGCGATCACCGCGGCGACGGGCGCAATCATCGGACGGTCGCCGCCGCCGCGCGCAGCTGCAAGGTCGAGAGATACGCGAGTACGGCACGGCGATCGCTGTGATCGAGCGCGTCACCGAATGCGGGCATCGGTCCGTATCCGCTGCTGATGATCGAGTCGAGCCGGTCCGCGGGCAACGACCGGATCGCTGCGGTGAGCAGCGACGGTGGTCGAGGGGGATCCATGTTCGACGCCACGACACTGACGCCGTCACCCCGCTCGCCATGACACACGGCACAGTAGATGGCGAACCTCGCGTGCCCACGCGCGGTGTCGACCGCGGCGGTGCTTGAATCGACGGCCCACGCCACGGTGCCCGCTGGCGCCAGCTGCATCGCCTTGCCGTCGCGGAAGAAGCCGCTGGCGCCGTAACTCTCGGCCCTCGGCATGGTGCGCATCCGGTTCCAGTCCCAGCCGCTTCCCATCGGCTTCGCGCAGTCGCACGCCGCCACGGCAATCAGCGCTGCCCGCAGAGTTCGCCAGCAACGTGCCGTGTGCATCAGAGCATCGCCTCGCTGACGCGGCGGGCGCCGGCGGATCGGAGCAGCTCGCTGGCGCGTTCGGCGATCGCATCATCCGGAGCCGGCACGGTGAGCCAGAAACGGGTCGTCGACACCTGTTCGAATCCATCGACTTCATCGATCGGCGCCCAGAGACGCGGAAACCGGAGGATCAGGAACCATCCGATGAACACCGCGAGCGCCGCGCCGAGAATGGTCGCCTCGAACGTGACGGGGATGAAACCGGGGAGCGGGTGACGTGGCCGGCCACCGATATCGACCGGGTAGGCGCCGCCGGTGGACCACCACTGGATGGCGAGACCGCACAGACCTCCGGCGACACCGCCGGCAAGGGCGATCGCGGCGATCGGCGGTCGGTGCGGCGCGGCGACCGGATCGACCGCGGGCAGATCCCACGGTCCGTACGTTGTGACCCCCTGACATCCTGCGTCCGCGATGTGACGTGCCGCATCGACCATCTTCTGATCCTCGTCGAACTCGGCGATCACGTGGCGCGCGGGGGGACGCGTGGTCATCGCACCGCCCCGGTGGGCGATGGTCGATGTTGCAGCTCCTGCATCTCGCTCACCGGAATCGCCGGGACCCAACGCAGGAATGTCAGGAAGAGGAGGGCGAAGAGCCCGATACTGCCGAGCAGCAGTCCCCAGTCAACGAGCGTCGGCGCGTACGCATGCCAGCTCGACGGGAGGAACGACCGGTTCAACGAGCCGGCAATGATGATGAAGCGCTCACACCACATCCCGGCCCAGATCACGACGCCCGCGGCAAAAAGCACTCGTGGATCGCGCCGCAGACGCTTCGACCAGAAGAGATGCGGCGTAACGACATTGGCCGCGATCATCGCCCAGTAGATCACTGCGTACGGTCCGGCTGGCCTCGCGACTAGCATGGCGTAGATCTCGAACCGATCGCCGCTGTACCAGGAGATGAACGCTTCGCAGAGATACGAGTACGTCACCAGCAGGCCGGTCGCGAGGAGCAGGATCGCGATCAATTCGAGGTGACGCGGCGTGATCAGCCGCTCGAAGCGGAAGATGCGACGCACCGGAATCACCAGCATCAGCACCATCGCGAAGCCGGAATAGATCGCGCCGACGACGAAATACGGCGGGAAGATCGTCGAATGCCATCCGGGGACCTGCGCGATCGAGAAATCGAGCGACACGATGCTGTGCACCGACACGACCAATGGCGTGGCAAGCCCAGCCAGGAGCAGGTATCCGAGGCGGTACGATCGCCATTCGCGGGCGCCTCCGCGCCAGCCGAGCGCGAAAACGCCGTAGATCCGGCGGCGCCACCGTTCCGGTGCCAGGTCGCGGGCCGCCGCGAGATCGGGGACGAGTCCCATGTACCAGAAGAGCAGCGAGACGGTGAAGTATGTCGAGATCGCCACCACGTCCCACGGCAGCGACGACAGGTAGTTGGGCCAGACTCCGGTGGTCGCCGGGTACGGTGCCAGCCAGTAGAAGAGCCACGGCCGACCGAGATGCAGGATGGGAAAGAGCATCGCGTTCACCAGGGCGAAGAGCGTCATCGCCTCGGCGAGGCGATTGATCGATGCGCGCCAGTGCTGGTTGAGCAGCAGCAGGAAGGCCGAGATGAACGTTCCGGCGTGCCCGATCCCGATCCACCAGACGAAATCGGTGATCCCGTATGCCCACGCCGTCGGGATATTGTTTCCCCAGCTGCCGATTCCTCGCACCACGGTGATTCCCGCGGAAACAACGAAGATCACGGTGAACACCGCGCTCACCGCGAAAAGCGGCCGCCACCCGGCGCGCGGTGTCCAGAGCGGCGTGAGCACCCGCGTGATGACCGGCTCGTCTGGGTGGATGATCGGGCCATCCGCCGCCTCGATGATCCTGCGTGCTTCGGCGCGCGCGGCTGCGCGATCGTCGCTGTCGAGCACGGCGACGGTCACGATCTCCCCGATCCGCGCTGGTCGCGTGCGAGATAGTGGACGCGCGGCCTGGTGCCGAGCTCGTCGAGGGAACTGCGTGCGCGTGAATCGTCGAAGAGTGCGGTGACCGGACTCGCGGGATCGGTGAGTGAGCCGAACACGATGGCGCCGACCGGGCACGCCTGCTGGCACGCCGTCACCACCGTGCCGGTGCGTGAATCACCGCGTTGTTCGGCATCCTGCTGCGCGTGGCGCACACGCTGTACACAGAAGGTGCACTTCTCCATCACACCACGCGCACGGATGGAGACGTCGGGATTCTCGCGAAGCGCCGCCAACTCGTCGGCTGGATCGTTGTAGGCGAGCCAGTTGAAGCGGCGCACCTTGTACGGGCAATTGTTGGAACAGAAGCGGGTTCCGACGCAGCGATTGTAGACCATCTCGTTGATACCGTCGTCGCTGTGGGTCGTCGCGGTGACCGGACAGACATATTCGCACGGCGCCGCCTCGCACTGCTGGCAGAGCATCGGCTGAACGGTGACCGCGGGATTGTCGAGCGGGCCGTCGAGATAGCGGTCAATTCTGATCCAGTGCATTTCGCGGTGGCGAAGGACGCCGCTGCGTCCGACGATCGGAACGTTGTTTTCCGATTGGCACGCCACGACGCAGGCGCTGCAGCCGGTGCAGAGGTCGAGGTCGATCGTCATCGCCCACTGGTCGCGGGCAAGTCCATGCGGGTCGGTTTCGCCGGGTTGGTAGAGCGGCAACGCCGGTCTGGCCGGTGGCACCGTCGCCGGCGTCCCGAGAATCTCCTCGCGGCGTCCCTCGATCGACCAGTGATCCTGCGTGGTCGCGAGGTCGTGCCGTTGGCCGGTGCGCCGTACCGTCACCGGTTCGATGAACGATGCGCTTGAGGTGCGCAACGCCGTCGCATCGCAGCCGATCTGCTGACGAACGAGGCCAGCGCCCGTGCGGCCGTACCCGAGTTCCAGCGAGATCGCGCCATCGGCGTGTCCCGGCGTGACGAGCACCGGCGCGTCGACGGTTCCTGTACCGTTCTGCAGCGCAATGACGTCGCCGCTCGCCACCTGAAACCGATCGGCCGTCGCCGGTGACATCAGCGCGGCGTTGTCCCAGGTGAGGCGCGTCGCCGGACCCGGTAGTTCCTGCAGCCACGCGTTGCCGGCGAACCGACCATCGTGGGTCTTAGCCGACGGCGTGATGACAACCACCGCGTCGGTCCGCGCCGGAAGCGGCACCAACGTCGCCGCCATCGACGCGACAACGTCCCGCGCCACCGAACCATGCTGACGCGCAAAGCCGGAATCCGTTACGTAACCCGAGCGGAGCGCATCGTCGCCAACCGCATCCGGATCGTACCGCCCGACCAGCGCCCGTCCGGTCGCCGTCTCTCCAACCAGCATCGCGAGGAACTCTGCCGTCGTGCGCCCGTCATACATCGGCGCAATCAGCGGCTGGACCGTCGAAATCGTTCCATCCCACGCGCGAGCGTCTCCCCACGATTCCAGGTAGTGCGCGGCGGGCGCGTGCCATGCGACGGCGGCCGCGGTCTCGTCGCGATAGTCGCCGAGGTAGACCGTGTTGCGAATCGCGTGAAGCCTCTCGGTGAGGCGCTGCGCCGGCGGCGCCGAGTAGCACGGATTGATCGCGGTGATGACGGCGGTGTCGATGCTCGCATCGACGAACCGTTGCAGCGCATCATCGCCTTGGGCAATCGAGGGATCGACGCGAAACGGCGGCGGCGTGTACCACACGGTTGTGCCGACATTGCCCAGGAGTTCATTGATGGCCGCGACCACGACGTGCACTGGCACCGGCTGTCGAGGACCGGCCAGGGCGATCGATCGGCCGCGATTCGCCAGTAACGCGTTGGCAGCGGCGGTGACCCACGCGCCGACGCGTGCCGGCACCGCCGGGGAGTGAGTACCGACCCAATCAGGGGCGATCGCGCCGGCCACCGCCGCAAGGAGTCCGGTCGCCGCCATGGCGAGATCGTCGGGTGTCGCGGGGATCCGGTCGGTCGCGACCACCCCGGTCGACGACGGTACCGTTTCCGCCACGAACAGGAGCGAGTCGCGCCGCCCACGGCGCCGGCTCGCCCAATCGTGGGCGTGCCGCAGCGCGAAGGGATCGATGCCGAGAAAGTCGGCGTCGAGCGAGATGATGGCATCAGCCGATGCGAAGTCATGCTGCGGTATCAGCGGCGTGCCGAAGAGCGCGATGGACGCGTCGATTGCACCGTGCCAGCCCAGCGGCGCGAACACGCCGATCCTCGCGTCCGGGAATTCGTCGCGAAGGCGATCGAGCAGTGTGAGCTCGACGGGTGACGAGGTTGGTTGAAGCAGCAGGGAGATTCCGGCCCCGCGCGCACCGCCGCGCGCGCGGAGCGCCGCGGGATTGCAGAGAGCGGCGAGCGCCCCCCACGTTGTCGCGCGATTCCCTCGTTGGCAACGCTTCGCCCGATCCGGGTCATATAGCTGGAGGAGCGAAGCCTGATGCATTGCACCGGTGCCGCCGAGGGAGGCGGGGTGCCGGGGATTGCCTTCGATCTTGATCGGTCGCCCATCGCGGCTTGTCACCAGAAGCCCGGTGGCTGCGCCATCGAGCACCATCGACGTGGCGTAGTGGACGTTCGATCCTGTCACCGGAGCTCGCGGCGAATGCACGTACGGCAGGATCGTCTCCGACGGCTCGCGAACACATCCGCCCAATCCCGCCACCGCGGCTCCGGCACCGAGCCACTTGGCAAATTCCCGGCGGGTCGGCCCGCTGCGGGCGGGATCGGAGTCTGGTGTCATCGATGACATGTGGAGCAATTGGTCAGCGAGTGAACCTGGTAGGTCCGCATCAGCGCCTCGCCCTGTCGCGGACCCGTCCATCCCATTGCCGTCACGGTTGCGAGTGGGCGAATCGACGCGGCAGGATTGCGATGACAATCGACACACCAACTCATCGTGAGCGATCGCGCCTGCGACACGACCGCCATTCGATCGATCCGGCCGTGGCATGTTTCGCACGCGACGCCGTGGCCGACGTGCGCGGCATGGTCGAAGTAGACGAACGCCGGCAATTGCGTCACCCGGCGCCACGGAATCGGGCGGCTGGTCGCCAGGCTGCGGCGTACCGGCGTGAAGACGCTGGAAGCAAACGTCGCGTCGTTGTGGCAGCTCACGCAGAGCTCGGTCGACGGCAGCCCCGCCTGCTGGGATCGCTCGACCTCCCGATGGCAGAACCGGCAGTCGATGTGAAGCGCCGTCACGTGCAGCGGATGGCTGAATGGAATCGGCTGCGTGATCTGTCGATGCTCACCGCGCGCCCACGGGGTCCGGACCCACGCCATCGCCACAAGCGGGATGACCACCACTGTCGCCACGAGCAACGTGAGGACTCCCCTGGCAACCGGCGTGGCGCGGGGTGTGAAGATCGCCGGCACGTCAGCGCAATCCTTCGAGATACGCCGCGACGGCGCGGAGCTGGCCTCCGCTGAAGACCCGCATCGACGGCATCGCCACGCCGGGCTTGAGTGACTGCGCGTTGGCGATCCACGCCTCCATCGTGCCGATGTTGTTCGGCAATTCGCCCGCGGCCAGCATGCGGCGCGAACCGATATGGGTGAGATCCGGGCCGATCGCGCCTGACGCACTCGTGCCGCGGATCGTGTGACAGGTCGCGCACGGACCGTTGACGACAAGCTGCTGCGCCACCAGTCTCGCCGAATCGCTCGGCATCGCGGCCGGCGCCTCCTCGCTCGCAATCCAGTTCGCAAACGAATCGGCCGGCTCGGCCACCACGACGAACGCCATGTGGGCGTGCTGCACGCCGCAGAACTCGGCGCACTGGCCGCGATAGGCGCCGGAATGCAGCGCGGTAAACCGGATCTCGGTGGTGTCCCCCGGGATCAGGTCGATCTTCCCCTGGAGCTGGGGGACCCAGAAGGTGTGGATCACGTCGTCGGTGGTGAGGATGATCCGCACCGGAGCGCCAACCGGCACGTGAATCTCGTTGGCGCTGTGCATCGCCCGCCCGGACGACGCGTCGATCCACGACACATCCCACCACCATTGATGCGCGGTGACGTGGTAGGTCACCGCGCGGCGCGATATCGTAGCGGGGTAGCGGTGCATCGCGGTCAGCGTGAGGACGAAGAGTGCCACGAGGACCACTCCCGGTATGATCGCCCCGTACCAGACGATCATCCGTTCGCTCGGTGCGCTCAGATCGACCGATGACGCGCTCCGGTCGCGGTGTCGCGAGATCGCCGCGACCATTGCCGCGCAGACGACGGCGTAGATCACTGCCGACGCGCCGACCAGCCACCAGGTGATCGAAGCGATCATGCCGCTTTCGTGGCTCGCGGGATCGAGCGCCGACATCACGCCGTGACACCCGGTGAGCGTAACCGTGACTGCACTCGCTCGAATGACGGCGGCAACCCGCGACCGGAGAGGCGATGAGGAGCGCATCGTTCAGCGGAGGGTATAGATGTAGGCCGCGATGTCGCGCGCGGTCGGCTCATCGATGCCGAGATTCGGCATCGCGGTTCCTGGCGAAACCGACTGCGGGTCGCGAAGCCAGTGGACCAGATTGGTCATGGTGTTCGGGACGTGGCCGGCGATGATCGCCTGCTCGCGAAACCGTGCGAGCATCGGCCCCACGCGGCCATCGGCGCCCGCAACGCCCGGAATCACGTGACACGCGCCGCAACCGTAACGTGCCACGTCGACCCGTCCGCGGCCCGCATCGCCGGCGAGTGACGACGTCGTCGGTGGCCGCGAGCACCCCATGGCCAGAACCAGCAGCACCGCGATGGAGCGCTTCATCCGGGCACCTCGCTCGGCATCATCTGCGGGGCGGCAGCCACCGGACCGCGGATCCAGTTGCGGAAGAAGACGCACCCCGCGATGGCGTAGATCAGCCCGGCGGGGACCCACATCAGCAATCCCGCGAGCTGCTGGTCTGCGAGCGCCGCTGCGGTGCCGCGCAACCCTTCCTGCATCGGATACCAGACGCGCGTCGATCCGGCGAGCAACGCGCCGAGCGCACCGCTCTGCATTGCGGTGGCGAGCATGAGGAGCACGGCGATTCCGGCGCCGGCGCGCCGCCCGCTCCGCGGGTGCATGGCACAGTGCCAGAGGAGCAGCGCGGTTCCGAGGAGCGTCACGTGCTCGCCGGCGTGCACTGCAGGGTGCTGCAGCGCCAGTTGATACCATCGCGGCAAGTGCCAGAGCCAGAGCGTGGCAGAGTGCGCGAGCCAAGCGACGAGTGGTGTCGTCACGCCGAGCCACGCGCGCCGCAGCGCCATCGGAATCCGGTCGACCCGCCACACCACGCCACGCACGGCCCACGCCAGCGCCGCGCCCGGCTTGCCGAGGATCAGCAGCGGTGGCACGACGGCGACCAGCAGGATGTGCTGCGTCATGTGCATCGAGAATCGCGCGTCACTCACTGCGTCAAACGGCTGGCAGAACGCCGCGATCAGGATGCCGCTTGCTGCGGCGAACGACAGTGCACGCCACCGCGCAATGCCATGCCCGGTCCCCGCGGCGTGCCAGAGACGTCGCACCCCCACCAGGTACGGCGTGACAACGACGGCGAGAACCAGCCAGACCGCGGCGTTCACCGCACCCCCGCGCAGCCGCGGGTGATGATCGCCGGAAGCACGAAGAAGACCGTGCCGAGAAGGAAGAGGACACTCGCCATCATCCCTCCCAGCGCCATGAACCGGGTTCGGCCGACAGACGCGTCCCGGCTGTCGGCAGCATCGACCATCGTATCGGCACGGCGCGGCACGGTGCGCTGCACATTGTCGTACGCGACCGCGACACCGATGGCGCCGAGGATGATCATCGCAACGGTGATCGGCAGGACGGCGGCGGCCGCATGCCCCGCCGGCGGCTGGCAGGCGCGACCCGCGAAGCCGTATCCCGCGTACTCGGCGACCGCCCACGCGGCCGGTGCGGCCGCAACGCCAAACCAGAGGCGGGTCGTCGACGGGAGCGGCATCGTCGTGGTCATGTGAATCGCGGCGTGAGGTAGAGGGTGGTGAACAACGCCAGCCACACCACATCCACGAAGTGCCAGTACAGCGCCACCACGCTCACACCGCCGAATCCCCGAGCGCTGAAATGCCCGCGCAGCGCACGCACCAGCGTGTAGCCGATCATCAGCAACCCCGCGAGTACATGCAGGCCGTGCATTCCGGTCATCACATAGAAGAGCGAGCCGTAGACGTGAGTCTGCGGGAGCACTTCGGCGACTTTCCCGGCCCACTCCGCCGCGAGGAGTCCGACGAAGACGACGCCGAGGAGCAGCGAGAGCGCCAGTCGGTGCCGGAGGGCACGAACGTCCCCGCGGCGGATCGCCCGTTCTGCTGCTGCCATCACGACGCTGCTCGACACCAGCGTGACGGTCATGATCACCGGGATCAGCAGCGACGGCCGCGGAATCCCCGGCGGTGGCCAGGTCGGAGCGCGGGTCGCCAGATACGCATACGCGGTGATCAGATAGGCGAAAAAGGACGCCTCGGTACCGCATACGCACGCCATCGCCCACCAGCCGGTGTCGCGTCCGGTTCGCGCGATGCGCAGGAACGCATCGTCGTCGATCGGCACGGCGGTCATGCGTCGGTTTCCAGCGTGCGAAGATGAACCGGCCACATCCATCGCGCGGCGGCGATGATCGAGGTCACGGCGCCCGCCGCGATCCCCAGCGGACTCCGAACCAGCAGTGCGGTACAGAGGCCGAGCAGCGTGAGCGAGATGATCAGCGGCCACACGTTCTGGCCGGGAAGTTCGACCACGCCATCCGGGTGGGCGTCGAGCGGCGTCGTCAGCAACGTGAATCGGCCCTGATCGAGCGTCGGCCCTGCCGCTACACCGCCATCCCACAACGGCTCGCGACTGCTCACAATCGGGATCTGCGCGAAGTTGAACGGCTCCGGCGGTGACACGATCGACCATTCCAGCGTGTTCGCGTGCCATGGATCGCGACCGGATGCGGCGCCATGATGCAGCGATTGCAGCAGGTTCACCAGTGTGAGCACGGTACCGCCGATGAACACGACCGCACCGATCGTCGAGGCGAGATTCACCCCGTCAAGGCCGAGCCCCGGGAGATACGTGTAGACTCGGCGCGCCATCCCCAGCAGGCCTGCGATGTGCATCGGGAAGAAGGCGAGATTGAATCCCGCGAACATCACCCAGAAGGACACGCGCCCCAGCCGCTCGTTCAGCAGGCGCCCGGTCATCTTGGGGAACCAGTAGTAGATCGCTGCGAACATCGCGAAGAGCGATCCGCCGGCGAGGACGTAGTGCAGGTGCGCCACGACGAAGTAGGTGTCGTGCGCCTGCCAGTCGAACGGCACCACCGCCGTCATCACGCCGCTGATGCCGCCGATCACGAATTGCAGGATGAATCCCAGCGCGAAGAGCATCGGTGTCTGGAAGACGACGCGCCCATACCACATCGTCGTGAACCACGCCGCGATCTGCACGGCGCTCGGGATCGAGACGATCATGCTCCCCGCGCTGAAGAATCCCACCGACACCTGCGGGATCCCGGTGACGAACATGTGGTGCACCCACACGCCGAAGCCGGCGAGTCCGGTGGCGACCGTGGCCAGCGCCACGATGTTGTGCCCGACCATCGGCCGCCGCGAGAAGACGGGGATGATCATCGACAGCATGCCGGTCGCGGGAAGGAAGACGATGTACACCCACGGATGGCCGAACACCCAGAAGAGATGCTGCCAGAGCAGCGGCGTGCCGCCCCAGCGGGGGTCCAAGAAGACGAAATGCCAGCGCCGCTCCAGTTCGAGAAAGAGCAGCGCGACGGTCAGCGCCGGCATCGAGGCGATCACCGCGACCGACGTGGTGAGTGAACTCCATAGAAAGAGCGGCATCCGGTCGAGCGACATTCCCGGGGCGCGAAGCCTGAGGATCGTGACCACGAGGTTGATCGATCCGACCGTCGTGGCGACGCCGAGAAAGAGGAGGCCGATCGCGTAGAAATCGATGTTGTGGCCGGTATCGAACGGCAGCGATGCCAGGGGCGTGTAGTTGAACCACCCGGCATCGGGCGCCTGCCCGATGATGAACGCCGCGTACAGGAAGACGCCGGCCAGCAGAAAGACGTAGTAGCTGAAGGTGTTGAGGCGCGGAAAGGCGAGTTCGCGCGCGCCGATGAGCAGCGGTGTCAGATAGAAGGAGAATCCCGACAGCACCGGCTGGATGAAGAGGAACATCATCGTGGTGCCATGCATCGTGAACAGCCGGTTGTACGCTTCCGGCGACAGCAGGTGCGCCTCGGGGCGCGCCAGCTGGAGGCGCATCACTGCCGCTTCGAGTCCCCCCAGCACCAGGAAGACGCACGCGGTGACGATGTACCGGATCCCCAGCGCCTTGTGATCGACCGTCGTAAGCCACGCGAGCCAGGTATGCGGCGTTTCCCAGAGGGCGTCGAGTCGTTCCGCCGAGCCGGGCTTCGCGTCTAGTGCAGCCGTCGCATCCTCGGCGGCAAAGCGGCGATCAATATGGCCTGCGGTGCGCGGAGCCATGGCGACAATAATCCGGTGAGAGCGCTGGCGCGGCTCCGACACGAGGCCGTCATCCCCGTGGTCGCTGGCCAGTTGATAGGACGCTCCAGCATGGCGGCGCGACACGGTGAGGTCCGATGCTGCCGGCGCCGCGTGCACAGTTGATACATGACTGCGGCATGGCGCCGGTTGACGGGCGCGGCCCACGCAGCAGTTTCATTCCATGCGATTCCACCGTCTGCTCCCCGTTCTGCTCGGCTGCCTCGTCGCCTGCAACAGCGGCCACGCCCCCGCAGCCCTCTCCCTCGATGGCCAACATCGCCTCCCGACCGGCGCCACCCTCGATCCCGTCGGCACCCTCGCCGACGTCGGCCCCTATCCGTTTGCCATGACGGACGTGCCCGGCGGATCGCATGCGCTCCTCCTCCTTGCCGGGTATCGGGACAACGGGATCCAGGTGATCGAGACAGCCACGGGCCATGCGGTCCAGACGATTCCGCTTCCCGATGCGTTTGACGGGATCGCCTTCGATCCCGCCGGACGCACCATCTACGCCGCCGGCGGCGATCGTGATGTCGTCTACATTCTCGGCTGGAACGGCACCAGCGCCTCGCTGGCCGATTCGATTGTCCTGGCGCACCACGCCGCGCGCCAATCCGGGACGCGCTACCCGGGCGGCCTTGCCGTATCGCGCGACGGGAAGACCC
Source organism: Gemmatimonadales bacterium (assembly GCA_036500345.1). Classification (NCBI taxonomy): domain Bacteria; kingdom Pseudomonadati; phylum Gemmatimonadota; class Gemmatimonadia; order Gemmatimonadales; species Gemmatimonadales bacterium. Next base: position 70,577 of record DASYCE010000027.1, read on the forward strand.
TCTACGTCGCCGAGAACACCGACGACTCGCTCGCCGTGATTGACATCCCGTCGCGGCGCGTCCTGCAGCGCCTGCCGGCTGGCCGTTATCCCTACGCCGTCGCCGTTGCACCCGACGGCAGTGTCTACGCCAGCGCATGGGGCGGATTCGCGGTGACCCACTGGCATCTCGACGGCCAGCGGCTCGGGCCTGCAGCGACCGTGAGGGTCGCGCGTCATCCGTCGGCGCTCCTGATGAACCACGACGGCTCCCGCCTCTTCGTGGCGTCGGCGAGTACCGATCGCGTCAGCGTAATCGACACGCGAAGCGATGCCGTCGTCGCCGAACTGGTCGATACAATCCCCCGCGCATCAGGCGAGGGAAGCACACCCGATGCACTGGCGCTGTCGCCGTCGGGCGACCGCCTCTTCGTCGCGGAAGCCGATAACAACGCCGTCGCCGTCTTCGGGCTCGGTGCCGCCACCTCGGGCGTTTCGTCGGCGGCCGGCGCCGATCATCTCGTCGGACGGATTCCGGTGGGATGGTATCCCAGCGCTCTTGCGGTTCACGGCGACACGCTGGTCGTCGTCAACGCCAAGGGGCGCGGCACTGCGCCGAACGGGAGCAACGGTCCCGGCCCCGGCGCGGGCCCGTCGAGAAAGCCGAGCGAGACCGGCTACACGCTGGGCCAGCTCACCGGGACGGTCTCGGTCATCCCGCTTCGCGGTCTCGACCTCGCCGCGACGTCGAAGCGCGTTGCCCACGCCAACGGATGGGATCGCGAAGCGGAGCGTGTCGCCGGATATCCGCCATTCGAGCATGTCATCTACATCATCAAGGAGAATCGGACCTACGACCAGGTCCTCGGCGATCTCTCGCAAGCCGACGGCGATACCTCGCTGGTCTTCTTCGGACGCAACGTGACACCCAATCAGCATGCGCTCGCCGAGCGGTTCGGCGTCTTTGACCGCTTCTTCGTCAACGCGGAGGTGAGCGCCGACGGGCACAACTGGAGCACCGCCGCGTATACCACGGACTATCTCCAGAAGACGGTGCCGCTCAACTACGCCGGCAAGGGGCGCAGCTACGACTACGAGGGGGAGAATCGCGGCGTCCGTCCGCCGGACGGCGAAGACGCGGCCGAACCGGTGAACGGCTATCTCTGGGACCTGGCGAAGCGTCGCGGCATCACCTTCCGCAATTTCGGAGAGTTCGTCGCCGATCGGGACAACAGTGCGCTCGCCGCGGGATATCGCGGATTGAAGCCGTTCCTCGAATCACACACCGACTCGGCATTTCCCGGATTCGATCTCGCGATTCCCGATCAGCGCCGCGCCGACGAATGGCTGAAGAATCTTGCGGAGTGGGTGCGTACCGGGGCGATGCCGGCGTTGCAGATCGTCCGGCTTCCCAACGACCACACCAGGGGCGCCGCCGCCGGTGCGTTCACGCCGCGTGCCTATGCCGCAGACAACGATCTCGCGCTGGGCCGGATGGTTGAGGGACTGTCGACCAGCCCCTTCTGGAAGAACACCGTCGTCTTCGTGCTCGAGGATGACGCCCAGAACGGTCCCGATCACGTCGACTCGCACCGCTCGGCGATGCTGATCGTCTCGGCCTACAATCAGCCACGCGTCTGGCACCGGTTCGGCAATACCACCGACGTCATCGCGACGATCGAGCAGATTCTCTCCCTCGATCATCTCTCCCAGTTCGATGCCTACGGCCGGCCCTATCGAGGGATCTTCACGGCACGACCCGATCTGTCGCCGTACCACGTGCTGACGCCAGGGATATCACTCACCGAGCGGAATCCCGCCAACACACCGGCCGCGCGCATGTCGGCGCATCTCGATTTCCGGCTCGAAGATCTGGTGGATGATGCGACGCTGAACCACGTCCTCTGGGCGGCGATCAAGGGCGATCGTCCGTATCCCGGCGTGCACCGGATGACCGCCGATCAGGTCAGCCGGTGATCGCGATCAGTGCGAGGGCCAGTAGCCGCCGACGTCGGGCTCAGGCGGCGGGAGATTGTTGTGGCGCGGCGCGGCGTGCAACGACGTGTTCGGTGCCGTGGCGAGGGCGAGCAGATTGTTGAGTGCCACCGTGACCGTCGCGGTGTGCCACGCGTACCCCTGGTTGATCTCGTACGCGGCGCCGGAAATCCACAACGTCGCCTTCGTTCCGCGCGGGTCGGCGATCATCGTCGAACGGTAGACGACGTCGGCGAACGGGTCGATCATCCCGGCGCGAGCGACCGGCGAAGGATAGGTCGTCCAGTGCTGCCCGTCGGTGCTGCGCGCCAGATAGAGCGCGTCAGTGGTACAGCTCGTTCCGGTCGGGAAGGTGTTGTACAGCGCCCAGTATTCTGCGCGCGCCGGAATCCACGTGACATCGATGTGCCAGATCGATTGCCCGGGCTGCGCGAGGTCGGTGATAAACGGGACGCCCCAGTTGACACCATCATTCGAGGTGCGCAGTTCGACGTCGGTCGACGGCGCGGTGCATCCATACGGCCCCGAGTTCACCGACCACATCTGCCACGGAGCCTGTGGAGCGCCATGAATCACCGCCGGCGAGACGATCTGATGACTCGGCGCCGTCAGCACCGCCACTGGTGGATCCCACTTCACGCCATCCGAACTCCGCGCCAGTTCGATGATGTTCTGGTTTCCCACGACCGTGCGGTAGTAGAGCCACAGCCGCTTGTCGTCGCCGATCGCGATGTCGGGATCGGAGAGGTACCCGCCGCTCGGCGGCAATTCGAGCGGATTGGTGACACCCGCCGGCACCACCCAGCTCCTGGCGTCCATGCTCCGGTAGAGCGACGGATTCTCGAAGCCGCTGTTGCCGCCGGGATACGGCGTGATCGCGAGCCAGAATCCGGTCGCCGTCCCATGACCGCGCACCACCGACGGGTGCACCGTCTGCCCCGAGGACTCATAGGTGGCGAGGTCGAGCAGCGACGCCTGGTTGAGCGATGTCGCCAGTTGCTCGGTCGGGAAGCAATCGGAAGGGTCGCACGTCGTGGCGCTCGCGGTGGCCATCACCGAACCGTTGACCCGCACCTCGAGAATCTGCGCGCCGCCGAGCGGTCCCATCATCCAGGTGGTGCTGACCAGGCCAGTCGAATCGCTCACCACCGTCGCCGCGGGGACCGACCCGCCGCCGATCGAGACCACCAGTGACACCTGCACCTTGCCGACCGGATTCCCCGACGAGTCGCTGACGCGGAAGACCACCGGCGCGGGGAGGATGTCTTGCGGATCGGCTTGCTGTGCATCGCCGCTCACCAGGCTGACCTGTGCGGCGACTCGCGGCGTCGGTGTCGACGGCGTCGCATCAGATCCGCACGCAATCACGAGGATACCGGGCGCCAGGAACCAGTGGCGGCTCAGCTTCACGAAGCACTCGACTTGATGTGAGGTGTCCTGCTCGACGGGCCGCGGACTGATCGGCCCCCCAATGAATACTCGCCGGTACAACACCGCGCAAGCCGCTGCTGGTGCGGGTTTCGCGGTGCCTTGCCGTGGCACCGCGTCCACAGACTGTGGCGTACCATCGGCACCGGTTGAATCCGGACGCGTCATCCGCGAGTACATTCCACCGTCAAGACACCCACATGAACAGGACCTGACAAATGTGCACTCGCCGCGTCGCCGGGTTCGCTCTCTGCATCGGTCTCGCCTTGCCGCCCGCGCTCTCTGCGCAGGGGAGCGCCCGCTTTCAATCACTCGACGAGGCACTCCAGTCGGCCGGCGCATTGGCCGGCCGCGGCGCTCCGGCGGGACTCACATGGATCGAAGGCGGCGCGCGATACGCCTATGCCGGGCGTAGCGGGACCGCCACGGTGATTCACGCGTATCAACCCACCACCGGCGCTGACACGGTGCTCTTCACCAATGAAGGACTGACCTATCCGGGAACCACCAGGCCATTCGTGTATCAGTCATTCCAGTGGGCTCGGGATTTCAAGCACCTGATCTTCCAGACCGATTTCCAGCCGCTCTACCGGCGTTCCGGTGTCTCCGACTACTACGTCTATTCCCTTGCCGGCAAATCGCTCCAACTCGCCGCCAAGGGGGCCAGGACCGCCGAACTCTCCCCCGACGGATCGATGCTCGGCGTCGAGCGCGGCGGCGACATGTACGTCGACGACCTTACGTCGCACGCGGAGCGCCGGCTCACCAGCGACGCCACCACGACCGACTACAACGGGCACTTCGACTGGGTGTATGAAGAGGAATTCGGGCTCGCCCAGGCGTGGAACTGGTCACCCGACTCGCGGCATATCGCCTTCTGGCAGATCAACGAGGCATCCGAACCGGTAATCCAGCTTTCGGACTACTCCGGCCCGCACCCGGAGTGGGATCAACTCCGGATCCCCCAGCCCGGCGATTCGAACCCCCGCGCCCGCGTCGGCGTGGTCGACGTGAAGAGCGGTACCCGGATCTGGCTCGATCCCGGTGAACGCGGCGACTACTACATCCCGCGCATCTACTGGACCGCGCACCCCGATACCCTCGCGATGATCACCCTCGATCGCCCGCAGCAGTCGATGAAGCTGTACTTCTTCGACGTCAACACCGGCGGGCATCGGCTGGTCATGAGCGAAAGTTCGAAGACCTGGATCGACGTCTACGATTTCTACGCCGGCATCCAGGACATGATGTCGTTCCCGGAACACTCGCACGAGTTCTTCTGGATCTCCGATCGCGACGGCTGGCAGCACGTCTATCGCTACGACTACTCCGGCAAGCTGGTCAATCAGGTCACCCACGGCCGGTGGAGCGTTACGCGCATCGAGGGGACCGATCCGCAGACGCAGACGATGTACTACTCGTCGACCGAAGCGTCGCCGCTGCAGCGGCAGCTCTATGCCATCCAGTTCGACGGGACGCGTGCACGCCGCCTGACCACCGAGGAAGGGACCCACGCGATCGACATGTCCCCCGACGCGCGATACTACCTCGACAGCTGGTCGTCCACCACGGTGCCGCGCCATGTGGTGCTGCATACCACGGCGGATGCCGGCCACGCGATCCGGACCCTCGAGGACAACACCGCCGTTTCGCAGTGGGTGGCGAGCCATGCGTATTCGCCGACCCTGCTGATGAAGTTCACGACCAGCGACAGCGTCTCGATCGATATCTCGATGATCAAGCCGGTGCCGTTCGATCCGTCCCGCAAGTACCCGGTGATCTTCACCGTCTACGGCGGACCGGGATCGCAGGGCGTCTACGATCAGTTCGGCACCAGCACGCAGCAGCAGTGGATGGCGCAGCAGGGGTACATCGTCGTCAACGTGAACAACCGCGGCACCAACAACTACGGCAGCGCGTTCATGAAGGTCGTCTACGGCAACCTGGGCCGATACGAAAGCCGCGACTTCGCCGAGACGGCGAGATACCTGGCGACGCTGCCGTACGTCGATGCGCGGCGCATCGGGATCATGGGGACGAGCTACGGCGGGTACAGCACGGTCTACACCATGGAGATGTATCCCGACCTCTTCACGGCCGGTGTCGCCAACTCGGCCGTGACCGACTGGCGGCTCTACGATACCATCTATACCGAGCGGTACATGGGATTGCTTGGCGACAACACCGCGGGCTATCAGGGGAGTTCGGCGATCGTCAATGCCCCGAAGCTGCAGGGGCACCTGATGGTGATCCATTCGATGATGGACGACAATGTTCATCCGCAGCAGACGATGCAGCTGCTCACCGCGCTCACGGCGGCCGGGAAGGATGTCGATCTCAGGATCTATCCGTCCGGCCACCACGGCGCGGCGTACGACCTTTCGTCCTTCAAGCTGATCACGTCGAACACGCTGGACTTCCTCAACAAGTACCTGCAGCCCAGCGCGATGCCGTGATCACATCGACTTGACGGCCTGCCAGATCGCCGGAAGAAACCCGATGATCCAGACGATGAGCGCTGTCGTCCACGCCCGCCCCCGGGTCACGCGCATCGTGACTTCGAGGCCGACGGCGATCAGGAAGATCGACCAGAGGGTGAAGAGGTCGAACCGGCTCAACGCACCGGCCAGGATCGGTGCGTGCGCCGCGTCGACGAATCGCGCCGGAGACAGGGTCAGCACCGTCGGCGACGTGATCGCGGTGTCGGACATGAACGCCATCTCGACCGCGGCGACGATGAGGCCAATCACCCTGGGAAAGAGCGAGAACGTCGCGATCATCGCGGCGACACCATAGCGCACCTTGACGTCGGTGAACCGCCCGACGATCCACACCAGCAGCGCCACGATGAACGGCAGGAGGACGAAGGTCACCACCTGGCCGATCATCGCGAACTTCTCGCCGATCGACTTCCCCGCGGCGATCTGCTCGGGGGTGATCCCGGGGCGCGCCGCCATCGACTTGGCGATCATCACGTCCCAGAGCGGCTGCATCAGGCTTGCTGTAGCAACAGTTACTATAGCGACCACGATGGCGAGCGCCAGCAGTGGCAGGCCGAACTCGCCATTGGTCCGCCGCGCAAAGACCGCCCGCGGCGCGTAGAAGATCTCGAGCAGGTCGGCGGCACCGGGCTTGGCGGCCGTCTCGTCGATGGGAACACTCGTCATCATCACTCCGTGGTTCGGGGAAGACCGGCAGCGCCTGCCGGTGGGATGTCCTACTCGCCGATCACCGGTTCCGCAATCTCGTCGCCCCGCGGCACCAGGTGCGGCGACTGGTTGAGCAACCGGGCGCAGGTGTTCCACCGCAGGATCGCGTCGTCATCACCCGCCGGCCGGATCGCCTCGGCGCGTTCATAGCACTCCATCGCCTCACGCAATCCGTCGTACGCCGAGAAACGCGAACCGGGCCCGCGATGGTTGAGCTCCGCGAGTGCACGTCGTTCGGCGATCAATCCGGCGTAGTACTCACGGTCATATGCCCCGGTGAGTTTCGCGAGCGTTTCTCGCGCGCGGCGGACCGCGCCGGCGTCGACGGCCAACTGATCGGTCTCCGCCAGGAGACGCGTCCTGAGCGCGCCCTGGTGCGACGGATCGACGGCGGCGATATCCCAGCAGATACTCTCCGCCGCCCACGGCTGGTTGAGCAGCCGGTACTGCTCGGCCTTGTCGAGTGCCGCCGCCACACCGGCCGGCGTCAGACGCTTGAGTTCGAACACGATCCCCTCCTGTCGGGAGACGACGGCTTACTCTGCGCGCGGCGATCCGCGCACCAGCCGGACCAGCGCCGCGAGCGGATCGTAGTACCGATCGACGACGCGTTCCTTGAGCGGAATGATCGCGTTGTCGGTGATGGTGATTCCTTCGGGACAGACGGTCGTGCAGCACTTCGTGATGTTGCAGTATCCGATGCCGTCGGCTTCGCGCAATTCCTCGATCCGGTCGGCGGTGTCGAGCGGGTGCATTTCGAGCGCCGCGGCGTAGACCAGGAACCGCGGCCCGATGAACGTGTCGTGCCGCTGGTGGTCCCGCAGGACGTGGCACACGTCCTGGCAGAGGAAACATTCGATGCACTTGCGGAACTCCTGCACCCGGTCGACGTCGCGCTGCTGCATCCGCCAGGTGCCGTCGGGCGCGTCCGGTGCGCGCGGCGTGAACGGCGTGATCCGCTGCTTGACGCCGTAGTTCCACGAGACGTCGGTCACTAGGTCGCGAATATGGGGGAACGCGCGCATCGGTTCGATGGTGACGGGCCGGGCGAGGTCGAGATCGCTCAGCCGCGTCATGCACATCAGCCGCGGCTTCCCGTTGATCTCCGCGGAGCATGAGCCGCACTTCCCGGCCTTGCAGTTCCAGCGGCAGGCGAGATCGCCAGCCTGTTCGGCCTGGATCTGATGCACGACGTCGAGCACCACCATCCCGTCCACGACGTTCGCGTCGAAGTCTGCGAACGCGCCCGCGTTGTGCTCCCCGCGCCAGATCCGGAACGTCGCCGTCGTCACGATTTCTGCTCCTCGATGATCTGCTGCAGTTCCACGGGAACCGGAGGCACCGGCTGGCGGGTCAGTTGCATCGTCCCGTCGGCGCCGCGCGACACCAGGATGTTGTACCCCGCGGCGGCGGGATCCTTCTCGGGATAGTCGTCGCGGAAATGCCCGCCGCGACTCTCACGCCGCTCCAGCGCCGCGCGCGCGATCGCTTCGGAGACGGTGAGGAGGTTGGGGAGGTCGAGCGCGGTGTGCCAGCCGGGGTTGTACTCGCGATTGCCGGGCACGCTGACCGCCTCGGAGCGCTCACGCAGCGCACCGAGCCGGTCGAGGGCGTCGCGCAGATCGTCCTCGCGCCGGACGATGCCGACCAGCTGCTGCATCATCCCCTGCAATTCGTGCTGGACCTGATACGGCTGCTCGCCGCCGCTCCGCCCGAACGGCGCCAGCGCCGTGCCCGACGCTGCCTCCACCGCCGCCGGATCGATGCGCGCGGGCTGATGCTGCGCCGCAAACGCGGCCGCATGTTCGCCGGCGCGCTTGCCGAAGACGAGCAGATCGGAAAGCGAATTGCCGCCGAGCCGATTGGCGCCGTGCAGGCCGGCGGCACATTCGCCTGCGGCGAAGAGCCCGTCGACCGTGGTCATCTGCGTGTCGCCGTCGACGCGGATGCCGCCCATCATGTAATGCGTCGTCGGCCCGATCTCCATCGCTTCCTTCGTGATGTCGATGTCGGCCAGCTGCTTGAACTGATGATACATGCTCGGCAGCTTCTTCTTGATGTGGTCCGCCGCGTTGGGGATCTTCTCCTTGATCCAGGCGATGTCGAGATAGACGCCGCCGTGCGGGGACCCCCGGCCTGCGCGCACCTCGCGCATGATGCAGCGCGCCACATGGTCACGCGTCAGCAGCTCGGGCGGACGCCGTGCGCTCTTGTCGCCCTGGACATAGCGCCATCCCTCGTCGGGATTGTCGGCAGTCTGGCTGCGATAGTTCTCGGGGATGTCGTCGAACATGAACCGGCGCCCCTCGCTGTTGCGCAGCACGCCGCCCTCGCCCCGGACGCCCTCGGTTACCAGCAATCCCTTCACGCTCGGCGGCCACACCATCCCGGTCGGGTGGAATTGCACGAACTCCATGTCCTGCAGCGCGGCGCCGGCGCGGTACGCGAGCGCCAGCCCGTCGCCGGTGTATTCCCAGCTGTTGCTCGTCACGCTGAAGGCCCGGCCCACGCCGCCGGTTGCAAGCACCACGGCGCGCGCCTCGAAGAGCTTGAATCGGCCGCGCTCGCGATCGTAGGCGAACGCCCCGGTCACGCGGCGGCCGTCGGTGAGCAGCGTGACGATCGTCACTTCCATGTGGACGTCGATGCCGCGATGGATGGCGTGATCCTGCAGCGTGCGGATCATCTCCAGCCCGGTGCGGTCGCCGACATGCGCCAGGCGCGGATAGCGATGTCCGCCGAAGTTGCGCTGGAGAATCCGTCCATCGGCGGTCCGGTCGAAGACCGCGCCCCATGCTTCGAGCTCCCGTACGCGATCGGGCGCTTCCCTGGCGTGAAGCTCCGCCATCCGCCAGTTGTTGAGATACTGTCCGCCGCGCATCGTGTCGGCGAAGTGCACCCGCCAGTTGTCGCGATCATCGACGTTGGCGAGCGCCGCCGCGACGCCCCCTTCCGCCATCACCGTGTGCGCCTTGCCGAGCAGCGACTTGGTCACCATGCCGACGCGCGCGCCACGCGCCGCCGCTTCGATCGCGGCGCGCAGCCCGGCGCCGCCGGCGCCGATCACCAGGACGTCGTGCGTGAAGGTCTCGACCTCGGCCATCAGACGATTCTCCAGTCGGTCCAGATCCCCATCGAACAGAGCCGCACATAGAGATCGGCGAACGCCACCATCACCAGCGACAGCCGCGCCAGCTGCATGTGATACCGGTTGAAGCACGACGCGCAGTCATACATCGTGCGACGCGCCGGATGTTCGGAGAGCCGGTCGAAGATCCCGCCGACCAGGTGCCGCAGCGAATGACATCCGAAGGTGTATGCCCCGAGCAGCACGACGTTGAGAGCGAGCACGATGGTGCCCACCCCGATGCCGAACGACACGTGTCCCGACGCGTCGGTGAACCAGAGTGCGTCCCACACGTCGTGCACCAGAATCGCGAGGAAGATCACCGCGAGATACATGAAATAGCGATGCACGTTCTGGAGGATCAGCGGAAAGTGCCGCTCACCGAGATACGAATTTCGCGGCTCGCCCACGGCACACGCCGGCGGGTCGGCCCAGAACGCCTTGTAGTACGCGCCCCGATAGTAGTAGCAGGTGAAGCGGAAGCCTCCCGGCGCCCAGAGGATCAGGATCGCCGGAGAGAAGAGCAGCCACGTGGGCCACCACAGGGGCTTCGGTCCCAGGACTGCATGGGGCGAACTGCCGAAGATCTCCGGTGAATAGAACGGGGAGAGGTACGGGCCGAAAGTGTAATGGTTGCCCTGCAGTGCCGCCCAGGTCGAGTAGACGATGAATCCGCTGAAGAGCAGAAAGACCGCGACGGGTGACGCCCACCAGGCGTCGACCCGCATGGTTTCTCCGAAACGGCGCGGCGCGATCGGAAGTGGCGCGTGTGCCATGCACGGACAACCTGCAGTTGGGGATACTGCAAGTATGTGGCGCCCCCGACGGGAGCGCCAGCCGCACGTGCCGCGCCGCGCCGTTTACCTCACGGTTTCTTGCTCCCGGGAGCGACCCGGACCCGCAGCCGGACCGGACGCGTCATGTCACCGGTCGGCGACCCGCTGGTGGTGAAGACGTACACTGCGTCCGCTCGCGGGGTGATGCTGTACAGCGATTCGCCCGCCGCGCTTTCCCCGCCGAGGATCGGTTCGATCAACGGCGGCTGGACGCTCGACAGGAGCGGCTTCAGTTGCAGCTGGATCGCCGTGCCCTCGAGCTCGGCGCGGTAGGTCACCCCCTTGGCCATGAAGACCCGGACTGGCTCGCCGACCGGCGCATTGAAGGTGTGGTCGAGGACCATCGCCGCCTGATGGCGCTGGCCGTCGGTGCTGTCCTGTGCCCGCGCCGCAACCGGCGTGACTACCGCCACGGCGAGCACCGCGAATATTTCCCTGCTGAGTTTCATCATTCCTCCAGGTTTCATGCTGGATGACGCCGCGTCGACGGCCGGCGACACGCGCCGGCCGCCTCCGTCCCCCGCGGCGTCCCGCCGATCGCCGTGATCCGCCGAAATGACCTTCCGTTCGCAATGGAACGGCCGCTCCCAGTTCCGCCGGCATCCTTCCGGATGCATTGTTCAGCGCACCGTCGAACCAACGATTCGAGGAGATCCCCATGGTCACGGCTCACCGCCGCATCCACCGCTGTGCGCTCGTCATCATCTCGCTGCTGGTGGCGGCGCCCGCTGCGGCACAGGGCTTTCCCGAGCGGATCACCGACGCCGATTTCTGGCAGATGATCTCCGACATGTCCGAACCCAATGGATACTTCCAATCGGAAAATTTCCTGTCCAACGAGATCGGATTTCAGGGAGTGATCCCGGAACTGCAGCAGACCGTGCATCCCGGCGGCGCCTATCTGGGTGTCGGGCCGGAACAGAACTTCACCTATATCGTCGCGGTGCACCCCGCCGTGGCGTTCATCATCGACATCCGGCACCAGAATGCGGTGCAGCATCTGTTGTACAAGGCGTTGATGGAGGTCAACGACAACCGCGTCGACTTCCTGTGCCAGCTCTTCTCCCGCCCGCGCCCCGCCGGCCTCGCCAACGACGCCCCGATCGACGCGATCTTCACCGCGATCGACGCCGCACCGCGCGACAGCATGATGTACTACCGGACCCTGGACGCGATGAAGAATCACCTCGAAAAGGACCACCGTTTCACGCTCAGCAGCGACGAGATTTCGCTGCTGGAGCACAATTTCGACGTCTTCTACGAGGCGGGTCCGGAACTCTCCTACACCTTCGGCAGGAACAACGGCTTCGGGGGATTCGGCGGTCGGAGCATGCCGACCTACAGCCAGTTGATGGTGGCGACAGACAACGCCGAGACGCAGCGGAGCTATCTCGCCAGCGACGCGAACTACCGGGCGCTCCGCGACATGGAATTGCGGAATCTGATCGTCCCGCTCACCGGGGACTTCGCCGGCCCCAGGGCGATTCGCGCCGCAGGTGAATGGGTCCGCTCGCACGGCGGGACGGTGACAGCGTTCTACACGTCGAACGTCGAGCAGTACCTCTTCCAGAACGGCGTCTGGGCCGCCTTCGCGAACAACGTCGCGACCTTGCCGCTCGATTCCACCAGCACCTTCATCCGCTCCGGCGGCGGCGGCGCGCGCGGCTACGGCGGCGGGATGCGCTCATCGCTGCTGCAGTCGATGACCTTGCTGCTCGCCGCATTCAACGCCGGCAAGATCACGACCTACCAGGACGTCCTCGGCACCTCACACTAGCGGATCACCCGATCGGCAAACGCCGTCACCGCGTCGATGAATGACGGCCTGGTGTCTTCCAGCAGCGCGGCGTGGTCACCGCCGGTGAGGACGACTGGAGTCTTGTCGTGCGCGGCGAGCCGGTCGTAGAATCGGCGCCACGTTGCCATTGGAATCTGCGGGTCGTGCTCGCCCTGCAGCAGCAGGATCGGTACCCGCACCTTGGCCGGATCGAGGGCATTCCACTGTTCCAGATTCCTCCAGTCGGAACGCACGGGATCGTCGGCGAGTGCGACCGCCACGTACGCGCCGACCATCGCCTTCGAGGTCACCGCTGGCGAAATGAAGTCCGACGCCGCGTCGGCGGCAGTGGTCCGCACGCGTGGTGGAATCGCGGGGTCGCCGCCGGCCGGAGTGTGAGTGTCCGGGTCGCGCGGGTAACCGTAGAGGATCAATCCCGACATCCGGTCGCCATGGCGCTGCGCGGTAAGTTGCGAGACGAGCGACCCGTTCGACCAGCCGAGGAGGACCGGCCGTTTCGGCATCGGCTGCGTCTTCGCGATCCAGTCGAGCACCTCGCTCACATCTTCGGCCGCACGATTCGGCGTGTCCCACCCGGTCCCGTCCCGCGGCGAACTGCCGTAGCCGCGCAGGTCGACGGCATACGCGGCATAGCCGTGCGCGGCGAGTGCTTCGAGCACCGACCGCGACTCGCCCGGCACCTGCAGGTCGAAGTCCGGACGCGCGCTCCACGTTCGCCCGTGTACCAGCAGGATTGTGCCGCGCGGGCGGGATGGCCGGCGCGCCCAGACCGCCAGCGGCTCGCCGCCGACGTTCACCGTGAAGTGTTCGAGCGCCGGCGCGGCACGCTGTGCGCGCAGCGGCGCGGGTGCCAGCACCACTGCACCGGCCGCGATGAGGGAGCGAATCGTCATTCGCATCATCACCTCGGGATCACGCTGATGGAGCCGTTGTTCTCGAGCATCGCGCAGCGCACGTCATCGACACTGAGACACCCCGCCTGACGCAACGCCGCATTCAGTTCGTGATGCGTCATTCGCGCGTCGGTCATCACGCCCTCGAACAGCTTGCCGTTGTGGATCAGCACCTGCGGAC